>JBGAOF010000180.1:0-4356 GCA_044221915.1 Solirubrobacterales bacterium | reverse complement strand
GCACAACCGGGCCTGCGCCGTGGGTGCCGATCGCCCGGTTCAGGGCCGCACCGAAACCCAGATTACGACCTGCGAAGCCGATTCTGACCACTTCCGGAAAGCGGGAATCGAGCATCGGCCGACAGCCTTCCCCGGGTCCGTTGTCGGCAACCACCACCGACACTTTCGAACTTTGGGCGGCCAGTGCGTCAAGGCAGGCAGCCAAACGCTCGCCGCCGGCCAGGGTCGGGATGTAGACGGTCGGGGTTGACAGGGTAATCAGGATATCCTTGGCGATTCATGACCGAGATCAAAGGCCTCATCCTCTCCGGTGGTGAGGGGACGCGGCTTCGTCCGATCACCCATACCTACGCCAAACAGCTCGTCCCGGTGGCGAACAAACCCGTGCTCTTCTACGGCATTGAAGCCCTGGTCGAGGCCGGAGTGACCGAGATCGGCATCATCATCGCCCCCCACACCGGCGAGGAGGTTCGCGAAGCGGTCGGTGACGGCTCCCGCTTCGGGGCCCGGATCACCTACATCGAACAGGACGAGCCGGCCGGCCTGGCGCATGCGGTACTCACCGCCGAGGAGTTTCTCGACGGATCCCCATTCGTCATGTACCTGGGAGACAACCTGCTGCGTGAGGGTGTGCCGGGGCTGGTCGGGAGGTTCCGCGAGGAATCCCCCGACGCGATGATCCTGCTGACCCGGGTCGAGGATCCCAGCTCCTTCGGGGTTGCGGAACTCGACCAAGGGAAGGTCGTACGGCTGGTCGAGAAACCGGAAAACCCCCCGTCGGACATGGCCCTGGTCGGGGTCTATCTCTTCTCGCCGCTGATCTTCGAGGCGGCCCGGCAGCTCCAGCCTTCAGCCCGCGGGGAACTGGAGATCACCGAGGCAATCCAGGCCCTGATCGACGCCGGCCGGGACGTCCGCTCGGAAGTGGTCACCGGCTGGTGGAAGGACACCGGCCAGCTGGCCGACATGCTTGAGGCCAACCGCCTGGTTCTCGATGACATCGGCAGCCGCCTCGACGGCACCATCGAGGATTCCCGGGTTGAAGGCCGGGTGATCGTCGAAGAGGGCGCCTTGCTCAGGAACTCGGTCGTCCGCGGGCCGGCGGTAATCGGTGCCGGTGCAGTCGTCGACAGTGCTTACATCGGGCCGTACACCTCGATCGGGGATGGCGTCAAGGTCCTCAATTCCGAGATCGAACATTCAATCCTGCTGGCGGGCTCGTCGGTCGAGAATCTCGAAGCGCGGATCGAGGCGAGCCTGCTCGGCCGCGAGGTAAGGGTGACGCGCAGCAATTCGCTTCCGAGAACCATGCGACTGCTGGTCGGCGACCGCTCGGAAATCGAGATCGTCTGATGAAGATCACGGTGCTTGGCGCCCAGGGCATGCTCGGACATGACGTGATGATGGCCGCCGCGAACGAAGGCCATGAGGTGACCGGATGCGGCCACGCCGAGGTGGATATCACCGACCCCGACCAGGTTGGCCGCCGGCTGCGCCTCGACCGCCCGGATGCGGTGGTGAACTGCGCTGCGTGGACCGATGTGGACGGGGCCGAGGACGAGCCCGAAGGTGCCATGGCCGTGAACGGAGCCGGAGCGGGGACGGTCGCGGAAGCGGCGGCAGCGGTGGACGCAAAGGTGCTTTACGTGTCGAGCGACTACGTTTTCGACGGCAGCAAGACCGAGCCCTATGTGGAGACCGACCAGACCGGGCCGATTTCCGCCTACGGGCGATCGAAGCTGGCCGGGGAAGTGGCGACCCTGAACGCCAACCGGCGCGCCTTCGTGGTCCGCTCCTCATGGCTGTTCGGAGTGGCCGGAGGGAACTTCGTCGACACGATGATCCGCCTCGGTTCAACCCAGAAACAGGTGCTGGTGGTGAACGACCAGATCGGCTGTCCGACCTACACCTGGCATCTGGCCTACGGTCTGGTCCGGCTGCTCGACTCCGACGCCTATGGGATCCATCACATGGCGGCCGGTGGCCATTGTTCCTGGTACGACTTTGCGAGAGAGATCTTCAGGCAGATGAAAATGGAAGTGACAACACTGTCAGCGACAACCGGGATGTTCGCCGCCAAGGCACCCCGGCCGGCCTGGTCGGTGCTGGAAAGTGCCCGTCAGCACCCGATCACGCTGCCCGAGTGGCAGGACGGCCTGACCGCCTACCTTGAGCAGCGGCGCAGCCGGGAAGAGGCTCTCTCGTGAAGCTCCTGGTCACCGGCGGGGCCGGGTTCATCGGGTCCAACTTCGTCCATCACCTGGTCGAATCCGGGCAGGGTGACGGGATAGTGGTGCTGGACAAGCTCACCTACGCGGGCCGGCGGGAGAACCTGGACGGCCTGGGAATCGAGTTCGTGGAGGGAGATATCTGCGATCGGGAACTGGTTCGGAAACTGGCCGGAAGGGTTGATGCGATCATCAACTTCGCGGCGGAATCCCATGTGGACCGGTCGATCGAATCACCGGGTGAGTTCATCACCACCGACGTCTTCGGCACCTTTGTCCTGCTTGAAGCAGCCCGGGATAACGGTATCCGCCATCTTCAGATCTCGACCGACGAGGTTTACGGCTCGATCGACGAAGGATCGTTCACGGAGCTGTCGCCGATCGTTCCCTCATCCCCCTACTCGGCATCAAAGGCCGGCGGCGACCTGATCGTGGGTGCCTTTCAGCACACCTACGGGGCCGACAGCCTGATCGTCCGGGCATCCAACAACTACGGGCCACGCCAGCATCCCGAGAAGCTGATTCCGCTGGCCGTCCTCAACGCGCTCCACGAAGACCCGATCCCGGTCTACGGGGATGGCAGCCAGGTTCGCAACTGGCTTTTCGTCCGGGATTTCTGTTCTGCGATCGGGCAGGTTCTGGAACGAGGTGAATCCGGCGAGGTCTACAACGTCGGGGGTCCCGACGAGCTGGAGAACATTGATGTGGTGCGGACGATCCTCGAACTCACCGGCCGGGACGAGTCGCTGATCACCTATGTCTCGGACCGGCTCGGCCACGATGTCCGCTACTCGCTCGCTTCGGAGAAAACCGAGGGGCTGGGGTGGAAGGCAGCAGTCAGCTTCCGCGAAGGGATCGCCCGCACGGTCGAGTGGTATCGCGAAAACGAAGCCTGGTGGGGGCCGCTCCGCTCCGGCGAATATCGCGAGTACTACCAGCGCCAGTACGGTCAGGCCCTGGCCGACTGATCATGGCGAGACGACTTGAAACGGGGCTTGACGGCCTGGCCCTGATCGAGCCGGAGGTCTTCGGCGACGAACGTGGTTTCTTCGTCGAGACGTTCAGCCGGGAAGCCTGGCGGGAACTCGGAGTTGAAGCGGAATTCGTCCAGCACAATCATTCACGTTCCCTGGCCGGGACCGTCAGGGGCCTTCACTTCCAGACCACGCCGGGGCAGGCGAAGCTGCTGCGCTGCCCGCGGGGGAAGATCTTCGACGTGGCCGTGGACCTGCGCCGCAAATCACCGACCTACGGCCAGTGGGAGGGGTACATCCTCGACGACGAAAAGCACCATCAGCTCTTCGTTCCGATCGGTTTCGCCCACGGCTTCTGCGTGCTTTCCGAGACCGCCGATGTCACCTACCTGGTCTCCAGCCTCTATGACCCCTCAACCGAAGCCGGGATCCGCTGGGATGACCCGGAGGTCGGGGTTGAGTGGCCAGTCAGCGAGCCGCTCCTGAGCCAGCGGGACATTGAGGCACCGACCCTCGCCGGGATCGCGGAGAGCCTTCCCTGGTAGGGGCGTAGTGACGGCCGCCGGGCGTTCTCCCGGCGGCTCAGCCGAACGGCGGCTGGTACTTGTCCCTGGTCGTGTAAAGGCCGAAGGGCACCGAAGCCTGGCCGCCGCGAACCTTCGCATAGACGGCACTCCGCGCGGTGAACCCGCGCCGCCGGATCGTCCCGGTGAAGATTCCGCCTGGATTCGCCCGGGCGGTGCCGACCCGGACGTAACCACCAGCAGCCCGCTTGCCGAAGAGATCGATCGTTGCCGCCTGGCTGTCCGGGGTGCGGCCCCAGAAACTGAAACCCGACTTGCCCGCCAGCTGGGCGTAGAAAGGAAAGCGAAAAGCCCTTAGCACCTTCTTCGGCCGGTCCTTGGCGACGGTCGCACCACGCAGGTAAAGGCCGGACTGGAAAGAAGCCGACCAGGGACCCGCACCTTTCGGCTGGTCCCTGAGGCCGAACCAGACCATGGTCGTGACCCTGGCCTTGTACATCAGGTACATGGCCTGGGCGACCCAGCGAGTCTGGAGGTTCCACGGCACTCCGCCCGGGTCCGGCGGCTTCGAATCCCAGCTGAACTCCGTCACCCAGAGTTCCGTACGGCCGCCGCCGCGGCCCTCGAGGT
>JBGAOF010000017.1:0-17613 GCA_044221915.1 Solirubrobacterales bacterium | reverse complement strand
GGATCAACAGGTTGAAGCTCGCTCCGGCGGTCCCTTGCTGGCCGTCGGTCACCTCCGAGTCCATCACGATCCCGTTGTGATCATCGGTCACCGATATCACCTCGTTGGCGACGTCCTGGACCCCGTCAGGATCGGTTCCCAGCGTGATCGTGGCTTCCCGGGCCACATCGCGTTGTCTTCCGCCAAGACCGGTCTCCAGGGCCTCCGGTCGGGCGATGCCCGATGATGCGGCGGAATCTGATGCGGCGGAATCCGGGGTCGCCAAGGCGGCGGCTTCCGGGGAGGACCCGTCCGCAGGCAAGTCCTTGACGGAATCACCGGCCGGGCCGGGATCGGTGATCGCCGAGCGACTCTGGGTACCTCCCCCGCCAGACCGGCCGGAGTTTGCCGCACCAACCACCACGGTCGCGACCAGGAGCAGTCCGGCGAAACCGGCCACCGCCGGGAGCAGGATGCGTCGGCCACCGAGGCGGCGGCGGAAGCGTTCGACCAGGCTGCCGATGCTGCCTCTCCCCTGCCCGCCGAGGGCTGCTTCATCGACCCATCCCGGAGGGAAGCGGTAGTCAACGGCCTGGTCGAGCCGTTCGGTGAATCCGGGATCAGGTACCGGGCGGCTGTCCCGGAGGGCCTGGGCGAGACCGGCAGACCCGCCGTCGTTGGCTTGCCTGTTCATCTCGAAGTCGTTTTCGCCGTCGTGACTCATCGGGTCACCTCCATGGTGGATGCGGAGCCATCCGTTTCCAGTGCGCTCCGGAGTCTGTCCAGGGCCCGGCCGAGCCGGGTTCCTACGTTGGTAGGGGAATAGCCGGTCGCCTCGGCGATCTCAACGTTGTTCAGCCCGGCATAAAACTTCAGCGCCACCATCTCGCGGTCGGCGGGCCTGAGAGCGCCAAGCGCATCAAGAAGCTCTGCCCGTTGCTCCCGCTCCAGGACCATGCCGGCAACCGAGCCGTCCGCCGCCTGCCGGTCGGCCTCGATTCCCGGCAGCTCGCGCTTTCGTTTCCTGAGTTCATCGAGGGCGGCGTTCCGGGCAATCCCGAACAGCCAGCCGCGGGCGCTCCCGCGCCTGGGGTCGAAGCGCTCCCATTTGCGAAACGCCCGTTCGAAAGCCAAGGCGGTCACGTCTTCGGCTGCTGTCCGTTCACGCAGCATTCCGGCGACATAGGCGTAGAGATCATCGCGGCTGCCCCGATACAGGTCCTCGAAAAGAGGCCGGGGGCCGGTTCGCGGGCCGACTGCGCCCACGTTGACCGGGTCAGGTTCAGGGACCGCTTCAAGCATGCCGTTCATACCCACACTACGGAGCAGGCGCGAAAGTGTCACAACCCGCCGGAAGCGGGGACCCCGACTAGCTCCGGGGACCCCAACCAGCTCCGGGGACCCCAACCAGCTCCGGGGACCCCGACTAACTCTCGTAAGGCTCGAAGTCCGCCTTGCGGGCTCCGCAGACCGGACAAAACCAGTCATCGGGAATATCCCCGAAAGCCGTACCCGCGGGTATCCCGCCATCGGGATCGCCCTCGGCCGGATCGTAAACCCAGCCGCAGGAAGCACAGATCCAGAGGTCGGTCAGGGTCGTACTCATGCCGGGCACATTACCCGAGGCCGGTTGGCGATACGGTTCACGATGTGAACTCGTTTCCCGAAGCGGGACCCGGCGAGGCGGTCAATCTCGGGGCGCCATCAGAACCGCGACCCGCAGCCACCATCGTGCTGCTTCGCGACCGGACCAAAGCCGGGCCGCTCGAGGTTCTGATGCTGAAGCGTTCGGCCGAATCGCATTTCATGCCGAATGTCTGGGTCTTCCCGGGCGGATCGCTTGATCCGGCGGACGGCGAGGGCCTCGACGGGCTCCGCACCTGCGCCGCCCGTGAACTGGAGGAAGAGGCCGGAATCAGCCTGGATCTCTCGAATGAGCTGATTCCGCTGGCCCGGTGGGTGACCCCGGAAATCGTGAAGACCCGGTTCGACACATGGTTCTTCCTGGCGCGCGCCCCGGCCGGGGCGATCGTCCAGCCGGACAATTTCGAGATGACCGAGGCCCTCTGGATCACTCCGGCCGAGGCGGTCGATGCTGCGCAGGCGGGCGAGATGGCGATCGTCTTCCCAACCCTGAAGCAGCTGGAAGCGCTGGTTCCTGCCACTGGTGCCGATGACGCGATGCAGGCGGCCGCCGCCAACCCGAATGCCTCAAAGGTTGTGCTGCCGAAGGTGATCGGCGATGAAAAGAATTACAAGGTCGTGCTGCCGGGCGACACCGAATACCCGGACTGACCCGGGTCCGGACTGCCTGCAGCCGCGGTAGGTGAGCGCCGGAAGGACGGACCAACGTCAGTCCGGCGGGAACGGCTCCAGACCGGCGTTCCAGGGTCCGGGAGGATAGGTGTGGAGACCGTCCTCCTCCATCTCGGCGTGAAGCCGGCGAAACAGCTCTCCGGCGTTGCCCAATGCGAGCTTCAATTCGGCTGATGTGCGCTCCTTCAACCGCCAGAGAAACCAGAGCTGACGGTCGTTGATGCCGAAATCGACCTCGCGGTCGATCGTGGTGGTCCAGTCAAGAAAGCCGGGGGAGAAAAGCTCCCGCAGCGCGATCGGGTCATGATCCTCGGGAACTGTCGCCAGAAAGCGCCGGTTGAACTCAAGCGATTCGAATTCGACCTTGCGCCGGGAGACCCGCTGCTTCACGAACTCACCGGCGTTCGCCTCGATCGACTCGACGTTAAACGCCGGCACCACCTTCGCCAGGTCGGGCATATGTGCCTTGGCGAGAATCGCGGAAGGAACCAGGCTCTTGCGCATGAACCCCCCAGTCTCCACTTCGTCCGCATCACAGCTGGCTCCCCAGAAATCTGGTGCGAGATGTCCAGTCAGGCGGTTGCTGCCACCGACGCAGAGTGCAACCGGTCCGTCGGCCGGGTTGATACCCCCGACCTCTTCCCATTTCACCTCGCCGGCGCCCTGGTAGCCGGACACGATCCGCTGCCATTCATCAGATTCCTTGCCCATCGACGACCACCCTACTCACAGCCCGCGAAGATGTCGCGGGATAGGATTACCGCTGTACTGATTTCAAACGAGGGGAACCGAGTATGAGTCCAGCCCTTATTGCGCTGATAGTTGTAGTGGTAATCGCTCTGATCGTGGTGCTTTGGTACATCGCGACCCGGAACGGAATCATCGCCTCCCGCAACCGGGTGGATGAGTCCTGGAGCGGAATCGACGTCCAGCTCAAGCGCCGGCATGACCTGGTCCCGAACCTCGTCGAGACGGTCAAGGGCTACGCGACCCACGAGCAGCAGGTCTTCGAGGCAGTGACCAAGGCCCGGGCCGACGCCATGTCCGCCCAAGGCGTTGAAGCCAGCGCCCAGGCAGAGGCCGGACTCAATCGTTCGCTGGCCGACCTGCGAGCGGTTGCCGAGCAGTACCCGGACCTGAAGGCGACGGAGAACTTCCAGCAGCTCAGCCGGAACCTCTCCGAGCTCGAGGACGAAATCCAGGCTTCTCGCCGGATCTACAACTCGAATGTCCAGAGCTACAACACGAAGATCCAACAGTTCCCCGCTTCGATCGTCGCCAACCAGGGCGGCTTCACCGACCGGGAGTTCTTCGAGATCGAGGATGCCGCGGAGCGGGCCACCCCGAACGTCAGCTTCTAGCCCTCACCTTCAGCAGGTCCGGCGCCCTCCCCGTCGTCTGGCGGGGAGGGCGTTGTTGCTGGCGGCCCGAAAAGCGCAGCCCACCAAACCCTCGTCAGCCGGGAAGCAACTTCATCCGGGTCGCTTTCGCTCTGCGCGAGATGGACCTGAAAGCTCCGTTCGGTCATCAGGACCAGCCCCTCGGCCAGGGCATCGGGATCAAGGAGGCCATCCACCGAGCCCTTCTCCTGAAGCGTTTCTATCTGCTCGCGGGTACCCTCGATGGCCGTTTCCAGCACGGTCGACCAGAGCTCACGGACCTCCTCGTCGTAGGTCGCCGCCTCGCCGGCCAGAGCAAGCAGCTCTGAGCTGTCGGCGTAGATCCGGGCCGTTCCATAGATTCCGCGTTCGATGTCGCGACGGGGGTCATCACCCTGCTGCCAGCATCTGCCGAGTCGGCTCTGGTGGGAAGCGATGAGGTCTTCCAGCGCCCCCAGCAGCAGTTCCTCCTTGTCACCGAAGTAGACGTAAAAGGCTGACCTTGCCACGCCCGCCTCGCGGGTCACTCCCTCCACCGTCAGGTCCTTGAAGGATCCGGCGGCTGACTGGCTGAGTGCCGCTTCGATCAGTTCCTGTCGGGTCCGCTCGTGGCGGCGGCGGCGATTATGTCGGCGCTCCAGCGAGGTCGGCACCGGCAAAGCATAGGAGTCCGGGCAAGCGGAAACGGGGCCGGTCAAGGCGCCGGCCGATCCCCGGGGACTATTTCCTGCCGTTGATCGTAAAGCGGAGGGTGATGTCCCGGGTCGAATTGGACACCTTGTCCTCGACCCGGAAGTAGGCCACGTAGTTGCCGGCCACCGGCTTGAAAGTCTTCGAACGGGCCGCGAACCCGACCCAGTTGAGTCCGGTGTGCGCGCCCCATTCGCTGTAGCCCTGGAACCGCTTGAAGGTCTTCGCGGACTTGCCCTTTCCGCGTTTCACCAGCCGGTAGTAGTCAGCCGATGCGTTGCCGCCTTCGCTCAGCGAGAACCGGAAACCGATGCCCTTGCCCTTCGGGCCGACAAACGGCGCCGCCGGATAGGTGCCGTCGGTCGTGAAGAAATAGTCATCGAGCTGTGGCGCTTCCGTATCGAAGTTGATCGTTGGCGGCGGGCCGGGATCGGAATTCGGGTCACCCGGTGCGTTTGAAACGGAGACAGTACCGCGGACCGCCTGGTGGACCTTGCAGACGAAAAGGTAGTTGCCGGGGTGGTCGAAGGTCACCTTGTACTCGCTACCGGGTTCATGGTTCGGGTAGTTCAGGTTGGGGTCGGAATCCCACTGGGTGGCGTTCGGCACCTGACCGGTCACCGAGTGCTGGGTATCCGGGCCGGTCCAGGTCCAGATCACCGATTCGCCCAGATCGATCTGCGGGTTCTTGTTTGACCACTGGAAGTTCGCCAGCGTCACCCTCGTATTTGTGGCGGACGCCGGAGTGGCGGAAACCGCGGCCAACGAGGCCACCGCCAAGACAGCCACCACCAGTCGGCAGCTGTGCAGCCTCGATATCAGTCGACGATGTACCAACCGCTCATTCCCGCATGAAGATGGGAGAAGACATGGCAATGGTAGAGCCAGCGGCCCGGGTTGTCCTCGATCCAGCGTGCCCGGAAGGAATCCCCGGGACCGAAAGTCTTGTTGTCAATGATGTCCCCGCCCGGTTCCTGCCAGCGATGGCCGTGGACATGAAAGGTGTGGAAGTCATTGTCGAGACCGTAGAAATGCATGGCCACGTCATCGCCGACAGTTGCCTTCAGGGTCGGGGTATTGCCGGTATATGCCCTCCCGTTTATCGCCCACATGGCGGTCTTCACCGGGAAGGGTCCGGGCGTGTACGAATGGAACCCGAGGAAGTACTCGCGGTCGGGCAGGGGCTCGTCCGGGTCGCGGATCACCAGCGGACCAAACAGGCCCTTCGGGATTCCAACTGTCTCGAAGGGGCCATGATCGTGATAGATCCAGGTTCCCTGGGTGCCTTCCGGTGCTTCCCAGACATAGGTGTAGGTCCGGCCCGTCTGTACAAATCCGCCGGGGTCCGTCCAGTAGCCCTTGTAGGCGCCATCCATTTCGTTCGAATAGAAGACCCCATGCGGGTGCATGGTTACCGGCACCGGGCAGGCGTTCCGGAAGTGGACGACCAGCGTGTCACCGACCGTGATGTCCAGCAACGGACCCGGCACGGTGGGAGGGCCGAGTGGCCTGCTGAAGTCGGTGTCGTAGAGCCGATAGGAATAGGCCTCGACCGTGGTCCTCCCGACCACCTTCTTGATCGACTTGCCCATCATCTCGTCCTTCTTGCTGGGCATCACGTTCCACTGGGCCGGCTCCGCCTGGATCCAGTATTCCTTGCGGTTGCCGGTCACAGCGGCCTTGGACAGCGGTACATCCCGCTTGGCCGCAGCGACCTTCGGGGGTACCTCGATAAAGGTCTTGCTGTCGATCGTGTACTGCTTGCCCGCGATGGTGCAGACAAAGGCACCACCTGCCAGCCCGAGGAAGTTCCGTCGATCCATCGGCTTCGCTTTCTTCGGGCCGGCCAGGCGCTACGCGCCTAGTTGGTGACCTTCACCTTCGCGAACATGACCGTCGAATGAAGTGAACAGACGAAGTTGTAAGTCCCCGGCTTGTTCATCACCTTCGGGCCGAAGGTGTACTGGACCGACGGCGAGTTCGGAGTGCTCAGGTTGTACTTGTCGCTGGCGCTGAGACCAGACGGGAAAGGCGGAATCAGGGTCACGTTGTGGGCATTGGTGTTGTTGTTGCTCCAGACCCACTTCACTGCCTGGCCCTTCTTGACGGTCACACTCGCCGGGGCGAAGTAGTCGTCGTACACACCGATCGTGGCGGCGACCTTCACCGGCGGCTTGGGTGCGTACTTCTTGTTCACGCGCTTGATGCAGGCCTTGCGCTTGGCGGCATTCTTCTTTTTCTTGCAGGCCTTGATTTCCTTGGCCTTGGCCCGCTTCTGGGCCTGGGTCAGGCCCGACGTGGATGCCGTCGGCGATGTGCCGGCGGCGGCTGGTGAGGGGAGCACGCCGGCGGCCCCCATCGCCAGCGTGACCACTCCCACCGACAGCGCTCCCGCTGTCCTTGACTTGAACTTGCTGATCATTGTGATTCTTGCCTTCCTGCCTTTATTGCTTGGTTGGGGGCTGAACTGCACCCTTTACGGGGTGCAGGTCACCGGGTCGGCCCGATCCTCGACGAAATCCTTGTACGCGGGATGCGGGGTGCTGATGGTCATGGAGCATTCCTGCATCTTCGGCGGATGCGAAGTCACATAGCCGAAGATCGTCGAGGGATCCTCAGACGGATCCGCCGGCGGCAGGAAGGCCGGGTTGATCTGGAGGCCGGCAGTGAAGTTGAACGCCACTACATTGCCGTTGGCCACCTTGGGTTGCGGGCAGCTGTTCGGGTAGATCGTGCTCAGCGGGACCGAGCCATTGCCGGGGGCAAAGGTCGAGCCGGCGGAGTTACCTGCCCAGCAGTTGCCGCCACCCGAGTAGTCGCTGAAGAAGTCGTAATTCCCGTTCGGGTCGACTCCGCCGCGGCCCATCGTGTTGTTGCGGAACTGGTTGTTCATGTTCTTCGCGTCGTCACCCTGGTTGACGTCGAAGAGTTCCGGCCCGGAGAAGGTGGCAGCGCCCCACTTCTCATTGCCGAAGATGTTGTTGTTGTAGACCTCGACACCGTCGGAACCGTAGAGGCCAACCCCGACCCCGATCGGGTAGTTGACGTCACCGATGGTGGCAACCGTCTGGAACTTGGTCCCGGTCGAGTAGTAGTTGTAGTTGTTCCAGAAGATGTCGTTGTGATGGATCTTCATCCAGCCGCTCGGCTCGAACTTCTCCGAGTCGAGGGTGTTCGGAACGATTCCGGCACCGTTGTTGTAGAAGTCCGAGTTCTTGATCTCGACGTACTTCGAGTTGGTGCCCGAGTAGCCCAGCACGTTGGCGTGGCTTTCGACGTTGTCGATCACGGTCCAGTCAGGCTTGGCCTGGCAGGGCGGCGGGTTGGTGCCGCGGTTGGACCAGTCATCGTTGTCACAAGGCGTCTCGCCGATGTAGACAGCCGAATCACCGTGGTGGTATCCCTCGGAATTCTTGATTGTGCCGCCAAAGCAGTTCCGGGCAAAGAAGCCGTAGGAACGGGTATCGGTGGACAGGAGGTTGTCCATCACGTAGTCCTTGCAGAGCTCGGTACCGTCGTGACCGGCCCAGACGAAGAACGTGTTGTTCTGGTAGTGGCGGGCCCACATGTTCTTCATCTTGATGTTGGAGACACCGCGGGCTTCGATCGCATTGTTGGCGACCGACGGCACGCCGTCGATGATGACCTTGGCGTTTTCGCCCTCGAACACGACACCCTTCGGGTTCTTGGCCGGAGCCTTGCTCTTGGTCACACCGATGATCGAGATGCCGTTGTAGTTGAGCGCGGGGTTGCGTCCGTCAAGGAACACGCCTTCGACATAGGTACCCGGCTGGATGCGGACAGTGGCCTTGCGCTTGCTCTTCTTCTGCCAGGCACCGGCTGCGTCCGTACCCTTCTGGACCGTCCGGTACTTGCAGCCATGCTTACAAACGTCGAAGTACTGGGCGTTGTTGTAGGCCGTGAGCTGCTTCTGCTTGGCCTTCAGATCCTTCTTGGCCATCTTGCAACGCTTCATCGCTGCCTTGCGAGCCTGGCCCTTGGCTTTGTTCGCCTTCTTGCAGACGGACTTGGCCTTCTTCTGGGCCTGTTTGACCTGCTTTTCAAGTTTTTTGCCACCTGCGTCGGCGGCCGATGCCGTTCCCTGAATCGCGAACGATCCCACCAGGAACGCGGCGATCACGCCGACGATTACTCCCACACGTTGCTTCATCTCTCTCCTTGACAGAATTTCCTGAACCCGCTTTTGCGGCTCGACAATCTGGACACTCTAAACCAAAGTTTCGCCTCGGGTTTCGGTGCGCGGCCCCAAATTCTCTGCCGACACCCTGATCAGCAACGGATTTCCGCTGGTCAAGCCAAACTGACACGAGAGATAGTCAGATGGACGGAGGCCTTAGACTGCAGTCATGACTCATGACTACGACTGGGTGATTATCGGGTCAGGTTTCGGAGGCAGCGTCTCGGCCCTGAGACTGGCAGAGAAGGGGTACAAGGTCGCGGTGATCGAGGTCGGCCGCCGGTTTGCGGACCAGGACTTCGCCAAGACCGCCTGGAACCTGCGCCGCTACTTCTGGCTGCCGAAGCTGGGTCTGCGCGGGATCATGCGGATGTCGATCTTCAAGGATGTCAACGTGCTCTCCGGCTGCGGGGTTGGCGGGGGCAGTCTCGGCTACGCGAACACGCTCTACCGGCCCCGCCCGGCTTTCTTCAAGGATCCGCAATGGGAGGGGCTGGCCGACTGGGAGGTCGAGCTCGGTCCTCATTACGTGACCGCGGAGCGGATGCTGGGGGTCACCCTTTACCGGGATACCGGGCCAGCCGACGAGCTGCTTCACCGCTACGCCGACGAGATCGGTGCCGACAAGACCTACGCGAACACCCAGGTCGCGGTCTACTTCGGCGAGAGCGGGGTGACCGAGCCTGATCCCTATTTCGGCGGCGAAGGCCCGGACCGTACCGGCTGCATGAAATGCGGCTCCTGCATGGTCGGCTGCCGCCACGGGGCGAAGAACACCCTCGTCAAGAACTACCTCTACTTCGCAGAAAAGCTCGGGGTGAAGGTCTTCCCCGGCAGGGAGGTCACCTCGGTCAAGCCGATCGGGCCGGCCGACGGCTCCGAGGGCTACCGCCTGATGACCGACCGCTCCGGGGCCGTCCTGCGGCATTGGCGCAAGGAGATCACCGCCAAGTCGGTGATTTTCTCGGCCGGGTCGCTGGGCACGAACAAGCTGCTCGCCAACTGTGCCTACAACGGAGATCTGCCCCGGCTTTCGAAACGGATCGGTTATGTCGTCCGTACCAATTCGGAATCGATCCAAGCGGTCACGGCGCGTGACGACAGCCGGGATTTTGGCGAGTCCGTGGCGATCACTTCAAGCATCTACCCGGACCCGGACACCCACATCGAGGTGGTCACCTACGGTCGCGCCGGTGATCTGATGAGCCGCTCGTTCGCGATGCTCACCCCCAAAGGAACCCGGCTCACCCGCCCGCTCAAGTTCATCGGGGCGATGTTGCGCCGACCGGCAGACACCCTGAAGCTCTTGCTCAATCCCCGGCACTGGTCGCAGCGGACCGTGATCCTGCTGGTGATGCAGGCGCTTGATTCAGCGATTCGCCTGAAGCCGGTCGAGAAGAAGTTCGGCTCCGGGGTCCGCCTCCAGACCGAGCAAGACCCGGACCGCCCCAACCCGACTTTCATCCAGGCCGCGGAGGACGCGACCAAGTGGTTTGCCAAGGAAATGAACGGCATCCCGCAGTCATCGGTTTTCGAGTCGCTGATGAACATCCCCACCACCGCCCATTTCCTGGGCGGGGCGGTGATCGGCCACAGCCCGGAGACCGGCGTGATCGACCAGGACAACCACGTCTACGGCTACGAAAACCTGATGGTCTGTGACGGTTCCGCGGTACCGGCCAATCCGGGGGTGAACCCGAGCCTGACGATCACTGCGATGACCGAACGGGCGATGAGCAAGATCCCGCAGAAGGAAGGCACCGAGCCGCTCCACCTTCCCGATGCCGCCCGGCCGGCCCGGACCGCGGACAATGTCGGGCCGGCCAGCGAGCCCGGGCCCTCCGAGACAGCCGAATCCTGGACTCCGCTCGAACCCTAGGACCTCGGCCTCGGGACCTCGGGACCTTAGAGCCCGTTTTTCTTCTTCAGCTGCTCGACTGCGGTCTTCAATTCCTCGACTCCGACCGCGCCTTCGATCCGTTGTTCGATCGTCCCGTTCTTGTTGATCAGGAAGACCCACGGTTCAGACTGCAGGCCGAAGGCGGTCAGCTGTGGCCGGATTCCCTTGTTCGGGTCGTTCTCGTTGTAGACCTCATTGTGAATGAAAGCGACCCCGTCGCCGACCTCGGCCTTGACCTGTTCGGCCACATCCACGACCGGCCCACAGACCCGGGACTGGCAGAGAGCGGGCGTCGCGAACACGAGTACGACCGGTTCCTTGCCGAGGACATCCTTGAGGTCATCCCCGTGCATGCTTGACGGCGGTTGCCGGGTGTCAATCTTCGAAAGGTCTCCGCCCACGTCTTCAGCGGTCGGGGTGCTCACCCTCGGAGCCTTTTCACCGACCGCCGCCACCTGCGGAAACTGACCGACCACCGGGCTGGGAGTGACCCGGGCAGCTTCGAATTCTCCGTCACGCTTGATCACGGCAACCCCAAGCCAGGGTCCGATCGCTGTGAATTTCACCTCTGAGCGGTAGAAGCTGGTCGCTTCACCGGCACCGCCGGCACCCTGCGAGCGGTAGGCGGGCTTGGTTTCCAGTGAAACTACCTCTGCCGGGAACGGACCTTCAACCGCCGACTGGGGTGACTTCGCGAAGTAGAGCGCAACGTCGGCATCCTCGACCTGGGAACGGTCGACGTTGAAGACCCCGAAGGGGTAGCGGTTCTCACCCGTTTCAAAAACCGACGCGGCCGGCACGACGGCCAGATCGCTGGGAGTCTGGTCGTTCAGGATCTGCTCGATCGTCTTGCCTTCGGGCTGGGGAAACTCAGAGGCTGGAGGAGCGCTGCGGGCACTCTCATCTGTGGAATCACCACCACCACAACCCGATATCAGTACCGCGAGTACCGCGACCACCAGCGCCGCGAGCAGGATGAACCGCGGCGCCAGGCCGGGCGAGACAAGTGATTTGGAGGAATGGCCACTCATCGCCCGGTCAGGCTACAGAATCGGAAAGGGCGAGTCCTCCGGCCTTCCCCCAGCCGAGAGCGGAATTGTCGGCAAATAGCTCTGACAATTCCACTCTCGATGAGGACGGACCTGGTTACGGGGCGAGACTAGGCGGCGAAGCGCTCCGCCACGTAATCCCAGTTGACCACATTCCAGAAGGCATCCAGGTAGTCCGGGCGCCGATTCTGGTACTTGAGGTAATAGGCGTGCTCCCAGACATCGGCCCCGAGCAGAGGGGTCTTGCCGTCGGTGAGCGGTGAATCCTGGTTTGGTGTGGAGACGATCGCGACGCCGTCGCCGTCCTTCACCAGCCAAACCCAGCCGGAACCGAACTGGCCGATACCGCCGGCCTTGAACTGCTCCTTGAAGGCATCGAATGAACCGAAGGCGGCATCGATCGCCGCGGCGAGATCCCCGGTCGGGGCTCCCCCGCCGTCGGGGCTCAGCATCTCCCAGAACAGAGAGTGGTTGTAGTGACCACCGGCGTTGTTGCGGACTGGGCCCTGTTTCTCGGCCGGCAGCGAGGAGAGGTTGGCGACGACTTCGGCCACGTCCTTGACGGCCCATTCGGTGCCTTCGAGGGCGGCGTTTGCCTTGTCAACGTAGGCCTGATGGTGCTTGTCGTGATGCACCTTCATGGTTGCCTCGTCGATATGCGGCTCAAGCGCGTCATATGCGTAGGGAAGATCGGGAACTTCGTATGCCATCGGGGACTCCTTGTGACGGTTCTCGTGGTTCGTGACTTGTAACCGAACCCTAACGATCCGGGGTCACCTGCCCGGCGCGGTCATCCGCTGGATGCTTCAGGCCTTTGATCATCTCCCGCCCGGTCCACCCGCCGGCGGGGCCGAAGCAGCACCGCCGCTGCCATTGCGCTCACCCCGACCAGTGCGATGGAGACAGCAATCGCCGTGTGGTAGCCGGACATGAAGGCGAGCCTGGCCGTCTCGATCAGCGACTCGGCCACCTGGCTCGACATCTTTCCGGCGATCTCGAGCGCCCGGGAGAGGGATTCCTCGGCGTTGGCTATTCCGGTGCTGGAGATTCCCTCCAGGGGGCCGACCTCCGCGGTGTAGACGATTGCCAGGATCGACCCGAGCACTGCTACCCCGAAGCCGCCACCAAGTTCGTAGGCGGTTTCCTCGATCGCCGCCGCCTGGCCCGCCTCGTCGGCCGGAACCGAGGAGATGATCACGTCGTTGGCGGCGACCAGCGCGACTTCCAGGGTGAAGCCGATCACCAGGAAGGACGGCCAGAGCAGGTAGTACTCGTCACTCAGGCCGAGGGCCAGCATCGGCACCAGGCCGATTCCGGTTCCGGCCAGTCCGAGTGCGATCGTCCAGCGGGTTCCCAGCCGTGCCAGGACCCGGGCCGCGAGCAGGCCGCCGGCCAGGGCGGAAATCATCAGCGGCAGGAGCCGCAGCGCCGCCGCGAGGGGTTCGAGTCCGAGAACCAGCTGCAGGTACTGGGCGCCGAAGAACTCGATTCCGACCAGGCCGAACATCGAGAGCAGCACGCAGCCGACCGCGACCGTGAATTCCGGCCGGGCGAAGAGCCTGACGTTGAGCAGTGGCCGGGTCGCGGCCAGCTGGCGCCTGGCGAACCAGACCAGGCAGCCGAACCCGGCCAGCAGGGAAAGCAGCACCTTGGGGTCGACGAAGCCGTAACGGGCCCCTTCCTTGAAGCCGAAGGCCAGCCCGAGGATGCCGACCACGGTGGAGGCGACGGCGAGCCCGTCCCATGGCGGTGGTGTGGCGGCCCGGCTTTCGGGCAGGAGTCGCATCGCGACCGGGATTATCGCCAGCACGATCGGGACGTTGATCAGGAAGACCGCACCCCACCAGAGGTGCTCGACCAGGAAGCCGCCGACCAGCGGTCCGACCGCTGCCCCGCCGGCACTGACCGCGCTCCAGATTCCGACCGCCCGGACCCGCTCGTCCCGGTCCCGGAAGACATCGCGAATGATCGACATGGTCGGCGGCATGATCATCGCTCCGCCCACCCCGAGCAGGGCGCGCGCGGCGATCAGCGCTTCCGCGGTCGGGGCGAAGGTAGCGGCCAGCGAGGCGACTCCGAAGAGTGCCATGCCGGCGACCAGCAGTCGCTTGCGCCCCAGCCGGTCGCCGATCACCCCGGAGGCGATCAGCAGCGGAGCCGCAACCAGCGGGTAGACGTCGATGATCCAGAGCAGCTGCAGCGCGGTCGGGTCGAGATCCTCGGAGATCGCCGGTGCGGCCACATGCAGGACCGTCACGTCGATCACCACGACCATCAGCGAGGTGCAGATCACCCACAGGATCGCCCACCGCCGGGGATGCGAAGGGACCGTCTCGACCATCAGTTTCCTTTCGCGGTGAAGCCGCCGAAGGTGACTTCACGAATCAGCCGCGGCACTTCTCTCTCGCCCGCGTAGCCATCCTCGACCAGATACCAGGCCGAGATCACCTGGCCGCCGAAGGAATAGGACATCCACCGGGGGGAAAGGTCCGGCCGGAAGATCCCCTCCTCCTGGCCGCGTGCGAAGAAGCTTTCCAGCCGGTGGTCCTGCCGCTTGAGCCTTTCGCCGATGTCCCCCATTTGTTCGAGGGCCGGTGTAGCGGTGAGCAGCCAATAGGACTGGGCCAGCGGGTAGCAGCCCTCGATCAGGCGCTCGAGGGCCGCTTCGATCCCGCCCCCTTCGATTCCGGCTTCGTCGAAGACCTGATCGCAGCGGTCAAGCAGCCAGCCGTAGACCGATTCGACCAGTGATTCCCGGTCACCGAAGACGCGGTGGAGGGTGGCCCGGCTGACCCCGGCCGTCTCCGCGATGTCAGCCGTCGAGGCACCGGGGTTCGCGACCAGCGCCTTGGCGACTTCGTGAAAGAGTTTTTCCTGCCCGGATTCCATACCGGGCGAAATCGTACCAGTTGAGACAGTTTTGTCTCAACTGGATATGCCGGACGCGGTAAGACCGGGACCGATTCACCCCGGACGGGGACAATTCACCTTGCGGATCCGCACGGACTCTTCCAGCCCGGCCAGGTCGCGGTGGAACCTGGCCCAGGATCCGACCGACTTCTCGCGGATGTCGAAACGGCCAGCGATCTGGGCGCGGGTCGCCCCGTGTTTGACCGCCCGATAGATCCGGGCCGCCTTTCCGGCCAGCTGCAGGCTGATCATCGGAGCCGGCAGCGAGTCCGCCTCCACCCCACCGGCGCCGGTCGGCCGAAGTGCCGCGACCATCCGGCTGTAGGTCCTGGCGGGTTTCCCGGAAGGCAGGATCGCATCGAGGCTGAGTTGGCTGCGACCGGTGAAGACGAGTACCTCGGAGAGGAAGGTCTCACTGTGGAACCTCGTCGGCCGGGGCCACATCACGAGCGCACCCCGTCGCATCGCCAGGGCCCCCCACCGGCCACCGTTCAGCATCTCCTGCGGCCACTTGCGGCAGACCCCAGCGTAGCCGACCAGGTACTCGACATCATCGCAGTCCAGCGGCCGGTACTTCGTGCAGCCGGCGTATCTCATCCCGGTTTCCCTGAACCCGAGCGGATCGTCCACATCAAGTTCAAAGCCCCGGCCCTTGCCGCCGTCAACCTCGAACATCGCCGTTCCGAAGGTCGGGCCCAGCCAGTATGGCGCCGAAGCGCCGGGCTTCATCTCGACCAGGGGCTGGCGGTCGGCACCGCCGCAGCGTGCCGGGTGCGAATTCCCCGGGTCGGGTGTCCAGACCGGACCGGAACTCGAGGGCGAGCCGTTGGTGAGCCAGGTGAGGCAGCTGCCGTCGACGCCGACCGAGTAGATCTCGGATGAGGTCGCTTCCAGCGGCCCGGTGTTGCGGTCGCTGTAGAAGACGACCCTACTGCCGTCGGCCGAGAAGTCGGGGCCAAGCTGGAACCCGCGGGCCCTGCTCCTGATCAGCCGCCGGACCCCGCTCCCGTCAGCGTTCATCAGGTAGATCCGCGAGTCAAAGGAACATCCGTCCATCCAGTCGCAGTCCTTGCCGATCTCCTCGTGCTCCGAATCGAAGACGATCTGGCTGCCGTCCGGGGAGAAGCGGGCTTCGTTGCCACCTCTGAAGAGCACCTCGCTGCGGCCGGTATTCAGGTCGAGCAACTCGATCCGTTGCTCCTCGCGCGGGGAGAACCCCGAGATCAGCAGCTTCCGGCCGTTCGGCGAAAGGTCGATCTACATGATCTGGGCGTGCCGGGCCCAGCGCCGTACCTTGCGTTCGCCACCGTTACGGTTCATGATGACGATCCAGTCTTGGCCGTAGTTGCCTCGTTTGCCTTCGATCAGGGCCGATTTCACGACCATGATGCCGTCGTCCGGCGTGAAGATCGGGGAGTAAAGATCGACCCATCTCGTACGGGATGGAGAAAGCCGGGAGCTGTAGACGACCCGCTGGCTGTTTCCTTCGCGGTCGCTGACGACCACCTGCTGGCGATCCTTCCCGAACTGAGTCCGAAGGAAGAGCAGGCTCTCACCGTTGACGGAAACCTCGGGCTCTGAGTCGTGACTGACGTCCCAGGGGTAGGCGACCGGTGCCCGTTTTCTGCGGGTCAGGACCTTGCGCCCTGAACCATCGGCTTTCATCGAGACGATCCGGCCGCCGTTTTCGAAAACGATCCGGGGTTCGGATTGGTCGAGTGTAGCCGCGCCGGCGTCACCGGCCAGGCAAAGCCCGGCCAGGGTGATCAGCCCCGCGAGGAGTCGTTTCGGGAGTTCAGCCAAGCAGGCCCCGCAGGCTTGATCCGTTGGCCGCGGAATCCGAACCGGACCGGTCCGGTCTCGGGCAGTTGACGGCCTGATAGCCGCCCGCCGCCCTGTATTTGCGTCCGAACCTGAGGCTGGCCCGGACGAAGTACTCGCTGCGGCCGAGCCGCCTGGCCGTCCGGCGCACCGAACCGGTCCGCGCGTAGAGTCGCTCCACCCGTTTCATCGTGCGGATTTCTCCCGCCGGGATCCTCGGAGCCGGGAGGTCGCCTTCGGGTCTGTCTGCCCCGACCGGCCGCAGGCCGTCGATCTCGAGCCGGTGCTGCTGCCCGCGGTCGCCGACCCGGGAGCCGCCGATCAGGAAGAACAGGGTGCGTCCGGAGAAGCCCATGGTAAAGGGTGGTGTCTCCCGGCCCGGCTTGAGGCTCCGCATGACCGGGATCCCCCGCTGCTCCTGAATCGCACCCGAGCCGATCACTGCGGTTGCGTAGCCACCTGCCTCGCAGACGTCAACGTTGTAGATGATCACTTCGCGACCGCAGCCGCTTGCCGGGATCGCGCCGCAGTCCCCGTAATAGAAATCGGTTTCGCCGTCTTCCGCCTCCGCCCAGGAAAGCATCACGTTCCTGAACGACCTGCCGAGCCAGAAGGCGGGGCCAGGCCCGGTGGTCGCCGGAGGGCCGACTTCGCGGATCGGACCGGGTGGCTTGCTGCCGCAGTCTCGCGGGCCGGTCAACTTGCCGTCCGGGTTGGCCAGGACCGGTGAGAGGCGCGCCGGCGAGCCGTTGGTCAGCCGGGTCAGGCATTCGCCCCCCGGCCGGACCGACCAGATCTCGATCGTATCGGCGATCTCCCGCTTCCTTCCCCGGGTCGACTGAAAGACGATCCGGCCGGCTGCGTTCCAGTCGGGTCGGCGTTCGTCGGCTGCTCCCTTGCGGAAATCGGTCAGGTAGCGGCCTTTGCTGCCGTCGGCGTTGACCAGCCGGATCCGGCTGAAATTCGAGCATTCGAAACCAGAGCTCGAGCAGAAGTCCTCGTCGCCTTCGGTGTCGACTTCGCTCAGTGCGATCCGCCTGCCGTCCGGTGAGAAGTCCCCACCAAGCGAATGTTCGGCAAGTTCCCGACCCTTGCCGGTATCGAGGTTCCGGACCCTGAGCGAGGAGCCGTATCCGGTGCTCGCGAAGACCCCGTCGTAGCCGGGATCCAGCAGGTAGAGCAGTTTCCCGCCATCGGGTGATAGCGACGGTTCGGCCAGGTTCTTCCAGCTCTGCCAGGGGCGGGCCCGCTGCCCCAGCTTCAGGATGGTGCGAACCGAACCTCCGGCCGGGTCCATGGTGAAGATCCTGGCGACGGCGCGCCGGCGCTGCTCGGTGAATTCGGCGGCGATGATTCGCCCCGAAGGAGTGA
>JBGAOF010000179.1:0-4386 GCA_044221915.1 Solirubrobacterales bacterium | reverse complement strand
GACATGCTGGACCGGTGAAGCCGCCGTATCACGCCGTTCGCAGCCTAATTGACAATGAATCGTGTCAAATGTGATCTGACTCACACACCGGCGGTTCAGCGCCCGCTACTTTGCTTTCAGGAGACCGATCATCATGACTGCCAGACCCATAGGAATCAGCGTTCACGACGCCCTCGTCCTCGCGACCGCACCGTTGCTCATGGTCGCCCCTTACCTGCTGAACTTCAGCCCGGGAATCGGGTACATGTCCTTCTTTCTGGGGGCCGCCCTGATGGGCCTGTCACTGGCCGGGACCAGCCCGGAGCACCCGATTTCACTTGCCGCCCACCTCGGATTCGACTGGGTGATCGGCATTTCGCTCTTCTCCATCGGCATCCTCGCCGGCATCACCGGGCAGGACACTCTTTCAACAATCTTCCTGGTCGGGTTCGGGGCCGCTCATCTGGCGCTTACCGCTTCAACGCGGTATATCGCCCGCGGCCAATAGAGAGCCCACCTACCTCCCATCGATCAAAAAACACATATCGAGATCATTGATCTCTCTCCTCCCTAAGCAACACCAAGAGCCCCGCCCCGGCGGGGCTCTTTTCTTTCCATCGTCGGGCGCCGTCTCTACTCTGGACCGGTGACAACTCCCTTTTCCGAATCAGCCGATTTCAAATCCGAAGCTTGGGACCTGATCGCCGATCTTGATCGCGAGTCTGCTTCCGGGCAGCGAGATGCGGATCTGGACGACAGGCTCGAGCGGCTGCGTGGCTCCTGGCGGAGACTCGACCCAGTGAAGAAAGACGAGTTCCGGACCTTGGCCGGAAACATTGCCACCCTGGTCACGGCAAGGCCCTCCGGGTCCCCGTCCCCGCGAGCCGGCCGGAACGGGACCACCGGCACCAACCAGACATTCCGGCCGGACGACGAGCAACAGGAAGCCGCCCTGGCACTCCAGGGACTGGCCGGAATCGAGCTGACCGATGCCACGGCGACCAGAGTTTTCGATGGCCCTCCCGACCCGGAAAGCCTGCTCGCGCACATGGGTTACCAGGGCTTCCGCCCCGGCCAGCGCGAAGCGGTCAGCGCCGCCCTGGCCGGGCGCGACAGTCTCGTCGTGATGCCGACCGGAGGGGGCAAGAGCCTCTGCTACCAGTTGCCGGGGCTTGGTTCGCCATCCCTCACCCTGGTCGTCAGCCCTCTGATCGCGTTGATGGCCGACCAGGTCAGGCGGCTCCGCCGCGAGGGACACCCCGCGGTGATGTTCGCCTCCGGGCTTCCGGCCGAGGAAGCTGAAGCATCATGGCGGGCGGTCAGCGAGGGTCATGCCCGGATCGCCTATTGCTCACCGGAGCGATTCGGCTCGGCCGCCTTCCTCGACCTGATCGCGTCCAGGCAAGTTGATCTCCTGGTCATTGACGAAGCTCACTGCCTTTCCGAATGGGGACATGACTTCCGGCCTGACTATCTCCGGCTGCCGAAGGTCAGGGAAAAACTGGGCCTGCCCCCCGTTATGGCCTGCACCGCCACCGCAACCCCCCAGGTCACGGCGGAAATCTGCGAACGAATGGGTATGGAGGATCCGGTCGAGGTCCATTCAGGCTTTGACCGCCCCAACCTGAGCTTTGACACGATCGCACTCGAAGGCAAGGGCTCGCAGGCCCGGAAGCTGGCTCTGCTCGAAGTCGGCCTGTCGGACCCGGCCAACCGGCCCGCCATCGTCTATTGCGGCACCCGCCGGAGCACCGAGGACCTCGCCGGGGAACTGCGGGCCGGAGGCCTGACCGCGGTCAGCTACCACGCGGGCATGGCGCCGGATGAACGAGCTTCCGCCCAGCACCGCTTCATGGAAGGTGACGCCGAAGTCGTCGTCGCCACCAACGCGTTCGGGATGGGCATCGACAAAGCGGATGTGCGTTCGGTCTGGCATTGGGCAATTCCCTCCAGCGTCGAGGCCTACTACCAGGAGGCCGGAAGGGCGGGACGCGACGGCCGGCCGGCGAGGGCCGTCCTGCTTGCCATGAAGGCCGACCTTGGCCGGCTGGTCCGTTTCAACGAGCAGCGCAAGGTCGACCCCACCGCGGTTCTCTCCTATGTCGAAGATCTCCGCCGGGCCGCCAGCGAGGGTCACACCGGCGACCCCGGTTCGGTGACGATCGCGGCACCCCGCGCAGATGACGAGCGGATACGGCTGGCTGTCGCCGAACGTTCCGGAGCGCTCATGGTGGAGCCCGCCCCGGCCGGGCAGCTCCTCGTCACCCCCGGTCCCGAGATCGGCCAGGCCCCGATCCGGGCGGCTTGCCGGGTGGCCGAGGACCGCGGCTGGGCCGCCTATCGCGCAGTTGAGGCTTTCAGCTTCTCGGCGACCTGCCGCCGCCGCCAGCTGCTCGACCATTTCGGCGACAGTTCACCCGGCAACCCTTCGGGCCGCTGCTGCGACTTCTGCGATCCGATCGAGTGGCTGCCGGACCCTGGCTCCATCGCAATCGCAAGCAAGCGCACGGTTTCGCGCAAGGCAACCGCCCCCCCGCCCGAACTGGCCCCGGAGGATGAAGGACTTTATGAGGAACTCCGCCAGTGGCGCCTCGCCGCGGCCGGCGACCGGCCCGCCTTCCATGTCGCTTCGAATCGCACCCTGACCGCGATCGCCACGGTGAAGCCTCGAGACGAGGAAGAACTCCTGGAGATCAGTGGTGTCGGTCCATCCTTCATGGAAAAGCACGGGAGCGAAGTGCTGCGGATCATCGCTCACCGCATCTGAGACCGAATCGAGGCGGGCCGCGGACGGCTAATGCCGTGCCGCCACACCCTGTTTCACCGCCGCAAGCACTCTCTCCGCAACCGCGGCAGGCGTGAATCCGACCTCCTCATGCAACAGCCCCGGCTTGCCATGGGTTACGAAACGATCCGGCAGCCCGACCCTCATCACCCGCGCACGCCCACCGGGGTTATTGAAGTTGTCCTCGAGGTGCTCGATCACCGCGGACCCGAATCCGCCCTGTAGCACCCCCTCCTCGATGGTCACGATCAGATCGTGACCTAGCGCGAGGCGCTCCACCAATTCCGCGTCCAGTGGCTTGACGAACCTGGCGTCCGCCACGGTCGGTCGAATCCCAGACTCCTCAAGGATCCTGGCTGCCTCCAGCCCGATTCCAACCCCGGAGCCATATCCGACAAGCGCGATCCCTTCACCGTTGACCAGGGTTTCACCGGTTCCCACCGGAATCGGATCCGCATGGTCCGGGAGCGGCACTCCGACCGCCGCACCGCGCGGATATCGAAGCGCGGCCGGCCCGTCCAAGGCGACGGCCGTGTGGAGCATGTGAACCAGCATCGCTTCGTCCCTCGGCGCCATCACCACGACGTTCGGCAACGAACGGAAGTAGGCGATATCGAACGAACCGTGGTGGGTGGGACCGTCGTCGCCGACCAGTCCGGCCCGGTCCATCGCGAAGGTCACATCCAGACCTTGAAGACAGACGTCGTGGACGATCTGGTCATAGGCACGCTGCAGGAAAGTCGAATAGATGCCGCAGACCGGCTTGCCGCCCTGGAGGGCGATGCCGCAGGCCATCAGGACCGCGTTCTGTTCTGCGATCCCTACGTCGTAGTACTGATCCGGCCGCTCGTCGGCCAGTTTCTGCAGGCCGGCTCCGCCTGCCATGGCGGCGGTGATCCCGATCACTCGCGGATCAGCCTCCGCTTCGTGGACAATCGCATCCGAAAAGACCTTGGTGTATTGCGGGGGGGCCGACTCGGGCTTGGCGGTCTCGAGGATTTCCGGCGCGATCGATGCCGGCGCATCCGACTCCTGGACCGGCACCAGTTTCGGCTTTGATCCGGCCGGCGCTCCGTCCACGATCGACCCGGGTTTTGCGGCATGCCACTCCTCCATGCCGGCCAGGCCACCCTCCTCGGCCGGCGCGAAACCCCGGCCCTTGACGGTGTGGACGTGAACCACGACTGGCCGGTCGGCGGCAAGGGCTTCGGCCAGAGCCCGCCGGAGCGCGGCGACGTCATGGCCGTCGATGACACCCATGTACGCGAGATCCAGCTCCTCGAACAGCAGGCCCGGCGCCCAGTAGGCCTTGATCGCCGACTTCAGTTCGGGGCCGAGCCTTTCGAATCTTTTGCCGAGGCCGAGCGGCAGCCTGGTCAGCCGGTCCTCAACCTCCTCCCGGGCGTGAAACAGGCCGGGTTTGAGGCGGGCCCGCTGGAAGTAACTGGAGAGAGCGCCTACATTGGGAGAAATCGACATTCCGTTGTCGTTGAGGAGAATCACCATCGGAGTCTGGAGACCACCGGCGGCATGCATCGCTTCGTAGGCCACGCCACCGGTCAGGGCGCCATCACCGATCACCGCGACCACCCGGCCATCGGGGCCGATGCCTTTGCGCATCG
>JBGAOF010000178.1:0-4432 GCA_044221915.1 Solirubrobacterales bacterium | reverse complement strand
CAAAGCGACGGAATTTTCGATTCCACCGCCACCAACGACGCCTGGATCGCCTCCATCGTCCTGGTCGGCTGGCTGGTCGCCTTTGCCGTCCTTGGTGTGATGCAGATGGTGAGAACGGAGGTCCGGTAGGAGCCCGGCCGGACTCCCGGTCGCTAACGGGTGTTCTCGCGGATCTGCTGCTTCAGTTCGTCCGAGAGCTTCTCGACCGAATTGCCGGCCCATTCCTTGATCTTGACCGACGCGGCCCGGTCGGTCAGCAGGATCACCGATCCGGCAACCACGGCGGCGATCATGACCAGGGCAAGCATGCCCAGCACGAACCGGAAGAAGGAACGAAAGAAAGAGCGCTTCGGCTGCGGTCGCGGGGCGGTGCGGGGCAGTGTGTAGCGGGGGGGTGGCGGGGCTGGACGATGCGCCGTGCGCGCCGTGCGCT
Source organism: Solirubrobacterales bacterium (assembly GCA_044221915.1). Taxonomy (GTDB): domain Bacteria; phylum Actinomycetota; class Thermoleophilia; order Solirubrobacterales; family 70-9; genus 67-14. Next base: position 3,999 of record JBGAOF010000178.1, on the reverse strand, counting down.
CCAACGGCCTGGTTGCGGTTTCGGCTTGTGGAAACTCCGGTGGAGTGACCGGTTCCTCGTCCATCTGCGCGGTCACATCCTCGCCCCGCAGCCCGCGCTGGAGGCCGTCTGAAAGCGCCGCGGCCGTATTGAACCGGTAGGCCTTGTCACCTTCCAGGGCCCGCATTACGGCGGCACTCACCGTTTCCGGGACATCGCCGTTGTAGGTCCGCGGCGGGAGCGGTTTCTCGTTTTGCTGGCGAACCGCCAGCTCGGCCAGTGACGACCCCTCATAGGGCAGGCGTCCGGTCAGGAACTGGTAGAGGACCACACCGAGCGCATAGACATCGGTGGACGGTGTTGCTTCCTCTCCCCGCACCTGCTCCGGCGCCAGGTATGCGGCGGTACCGACCACCGATCCAACCTGGGTTATGCGGGTTTGCTCGGCCGCTCTGGCAATTCCGAAATCGGTGAGCTTGCAGGTCATTTCACCACCACCCACCGGACCGCCGATGACCATCAGGTTGCCGGGCTTCACGTCGCGGTGGATGATGCCGTGGCGGTGGGCGTACTCAAGGCCAGCACAGGCTTGAACCCCGATTTCCACAGTGGTTTCGGGGTCGATCAGGCCTTCTGTCTTGAGGATCTGCGCCCCGGACTTCCCTTCCACGCATTCCATCACGATGAAGTGCCGGCCATGGTCGACACCAGTGTCATAGACCTGGACGATGTTGGGGTGGATCAGCTTCGCCACGGCCAGTGCCTCACGCCGGAACCGGGCGACAAACCGGTCATCATCGGAAAGGTGCTCGGCGAGGACCTTGACCGCGACCGTGCGTTCGAGAATCCGGTCGGTTGCCCGGTACACATTTGACATACCGCCGGAACCCAGCTTGTCGCGGAGTTCGTAGCGGTCGGCGAGGATCGTTGATTCACTCATCGTGGGTCATCCGGGGCCAAGGCCACCGGAACCTGGTCCGGCCGGCGGGGTGGTCGGGCTGGTTGGAGGTGTACCCGGATCGGCCGGCGGGGTCGGGTTTGTGGCCGGCGGGGTGGTCGGCGTTTCGTTGTCGCTGGCTGGGGGCTGGTCTGGGTTATTTCCGTCACTGCTGTCGTCCTGGCTGCCTGTTGTGCCCGAAGCCGGGTCGGTTGTCCCGGTGGTTCCGGTCGTTCCCCCGGTGTCGGCTGCTGGTTCGTCGGTTACGGTCGGGTCGATCGGATTGGTGTTCGCCTGGGTGCATTTCTCGGGGTCACCGGCGAAGACCTGCAATTGAGTGACACCGTCGAGCAATGATCGTTTCAGTTCGGGATCGATTTCGCCACCCATCCCTTCGATTTCGGCCTGTGCCGAGGCGGCCAGATCCTGGGCGGCGAAGCAGTCGCCCTGCCCGGCGAGTTTCTGGACCTTGTCGAGCTTCCTGACCAGTGAATCTGCCGTTTCCGGCGGGATCAGGTTGCTGCGGTTCTCGCCACAACCCGCCAAGAGCGGACTCGCCAGGATCAGCGAGGCAAGCGCGGCCAGGCAGCTCCGTCGGCGACTGATTCGGGCGAAAAACGGCATCGTCGGCGAGTCTAGATGTTTGGGGAGCCGGGCCTTGTGATGCATTTCCAGCTTTCAGCGGCCCTTCAGCAGCCTGTCGCCCAGGTGCGGCGGGAGCCCGGCATCCCGGATCGCCCGGGCTGCATCCTCCACCGGATAGGAAACCCGGTGAAAGATGGCCCGGAAAGTCAGCGTGTCGACCTCCGCCCAGGCCGCCCGGGGATCACCGTCCCGCGGCTGGCCCACCGAGCCAGGATTCAGCAGCCACTTGCCACTGGTCATTGAGAGTTCGGTTCCTCCCGGAGCAAGCACCGATGAAATGCGTGAGAGATCGTCGATTCGCGTGAAATAGAGGGCAATGTGGGAATGCCCGATCAGGGCGATTCGCTCCTCCTGGAAATCGAGATTATCTTCGGCCAGGTCGCTGTCGACCACGTACTCCCAGACCGGGTTTCTGGGGGAGGCGTGAAACAGGCCGATCCCTTCCCGGCGCGAGGATGTGCCAGACAGCCCGCGCAGAAGGTCGAAAGCCTCGGGGTTCATGTGCTCGCGGGTCCAGCGGGCGGACATCGCAGCCGAGGGGCTGAAGGTGCCGATGTCGATTTCCTTCAGGGCGGCCAGGTCATGGTTGCCCAGCAGGAAGACCTCGCAGCGCTCACTCAGGGTGACCACGCAATAGTCAGGATCGGCGCCGTAGCCGACGGCGTCCCCGAGAAACCAGATTTCGTCCACACCGACCCGGTCGATGTCATCGAGTACCGCGTCGAGCGCGTAGCGGTTGGCGTGGGTGTCGGAGATTACGGCGACTCTCATGGCTGGCTGGCCCGCCGAATATCGTATTGAGCCATGACCCGGGGTTCGGCCAGCACCCGTCGCCTGAACGCGTATACCCCGGTCCTGACCGGGATCGCCGCCATAGCTGTGGCAGCGGCCGCAGCCATCCTGCTGGCCCCCGCCCAGGGCCCCCCGATCGCCGACCCTGGCGCCGCCGCCCGGGTTGTCGCCGAGCGGTTCAGCGAAGCCCGACTCGACCGGGCCGAAACCTACCGTCACTGGTCCCGTGAGATTGCGGTCGCCTCGCTGCTGGTCCAGTTCGGTGTGCTGGCTGCGATTGCTTTCTGGCGTGGGTCTTTGGCAAGGAGGGTGCTGGAACGTCTTGGCAGGAGACCCCTGCTCGGCGCACTGGCGGCCGGGGCCGGAGTTTCCCTGCTGATTTCCGTGGCCGGGCTGCCCTTCGACCTGCTCGCCTGGCGGCTCGGCAGGGACTACGGGCTGATCAGCCAGGGGATCGGCCCGCGGATCGGCGACTGGTTGCTCGGGGCGGTGATCGCGGTCATTCCGGCGGCGCTCGGGGCTTTGGTCGCGATGTTCCTCTGGCGCCGGTTGAAAGGCCGGTTCTGGATCGGAGCATCGGCTCTTGTCGCCGCCTGGGCCCTGCTCACGACCTGGCTTTGGCCGGTGCTGATCTCGCCCCTCTTCAACCAGTACAGGCCGCTGGCCGCCGGTCCCGTCCGCGACGAAGTCATCCGGCTGGCTGACCGGGCCAAAGTCAAGGTCGGGGAGGTCTACGTGGTTGACGCCAGCCGGCGTTCCTCCACCCTGAACGCCTACGTGAACGGGATCGGATCATCAAAACGGGTGGTCATCTACGACAACGCGATCCGAGAACTGGATTCGCGGGAATTTTCAACGCTGGTGGCGCATGAGCTCGGCCATGTTGAAGCGGCCGACCTGCGGCGCGGTCTGATCTTCGCCCTGCTCGTGATACCTCTTGGCGTCTTGTTTGTCCAGCTCGCGACGCAGCGCCTGCTGCGACGAAACGGCGACGATCCGTCAGGACCGGCACTGATCCCTGTCCTGGCCCTGTTTACGGCGCTGGCCGTGTTGATCCTGCAGGTCCCGGGCAATGCTCTCTCGCGGCAGGTTGAAGCCAGGGCGGACAGATATGCGCTCGAGCTGACCGGGGACCCGCAGGGACTGGTTGATCTCCAGGTCACGCTGGCTGAAGCGAATCTCTCGGATATCGACCCGCCGGCGATCTGGCAGTTCCTTTTCGGGACCCATCCTTCGCCGCTTGAGCGGATCGCAATCGCCGAGGGGGCAAAGTGAAAAGCGAACTGGTCGCGGTCGGGAAGATCCGCCCCCCGTTTGCCGAGGCCGAAACCCATTATCTGAAGTTGCTGCGGGCCTTGATGCCGGTTGAGGTGACCGAGGTCAGGGACGACCAGGCGATGCTCCGCCTGGTCGCTGGAGTTGCCGACCGCAGCCGCAACCGGCCGGATCCCGGCACACTGGTCGCGCTGGAGGCAGGTGGCCGGCAGATGGACTCGATGGACTGGGCGACCTGGCTGGATCAACGGCGTCACGAGGGGCGACGGCTGACTTTCCTGATCGGAGGGGCCGCCGGACTGCCTGCGGAAGCAGCGGCTGCCGCGGGCCACCGGCTGTCGCTCGGCCCACAGACGATGGCCCATCAGTTG
>JBGAOF010000177.1:0-4513 GCA_044221915.1 Solirubrobacterales bacterium | reverse complement strand
GGTCCCTGACCGAGACCCTGTTCAGGAATGCACCCCCGGCCGGCCCCCGGCTGCGCGCCCAGGCCGAACTGATGCTGGAGCGTTACGGGATCCTGACCCGGGAGATGGCGCTGGCGGAAGGGGTGCCCGGCGGTTTTTCGACTCTCTACCCGGAGCTCGCGAACCTTGAAGTGCTCGGCACCGCCCGCCGCGGCTACTTCGTCGAGGGCCTCGGCGGGGCCCAGTTCGCGCTTTCGGGGGCGGTCGAGCGGTTGCGGGCGCTGCCGGCGGAGGAAAGCGGGCCCGAAAAGTACACCGTCCTCGCCGCAACGGATCCGGCCAACCCATGGGGCTCGACCCTGCCCTGGCCCAGGCTCGATTCGGGTCGCAGGGCCGCCCGTTCGGCCGGTGCCTATGTGCTGGCCCGGGACGGCCATCCGTTGCTCTATGTGGAACGTGGCGGCAAGGGCATTCTCAGGCTCGATCCGAAGCTCGAGGGCAATGAGCTGGTTGCCGCCCTCGGCTTTCTGATCGGCGAGGTGGATGCCGGCCGGGTTGGCCGGCTCAAGATCGAGCGGTTCGATGGCGAACCGGCCCTCGGCTCGGTCTTCGAGCAGCTTCTCCTGGCGGCCGGGTTCGGCCGTCAGCCCCGCCGCCTGGTTGCCCCCGCCTGAACCCGGCAGTTTTGCTTTTCCTCACTTATGCGAAATACTCTGACGGTGACTTCGGCCGAGGAGAGTCCAGTCGGGCTGCTGAGACGCGTGCCCCTTTTTGCCGAGCTTGATGAAGGTGAGCTCGAGCGGTTTTCCCGCGTCGCGGTTCAGCGCTCCTATCCGGAGGGCACCCGTGTTTTTCACGAAGGCGATCAATCCGATGCCTGCTACATCGTCAAGAGCGGCACCTTTCGGGTCACCCGCGAGCATCCCGATGGCCGCGCGATCACTCTCGCGACCCTCGGTGAAGGTGACATCGTCGGTGAGCTGGCGATGCTGGATGGTGAGGTCCGCTCTGCCTCGGTTGAGACTCTTGGCGGTGAAGGGGAACTCCTCGCCCTGCCCGCCGGAGACGTCAGGGCCCTGCTTGAGCGGCATCCCGACATCACCGTCAAGTTCGTTGCCGCCCTGACCCGCCGCCTGCGGGCAGCCAACGAGCGGATCTCCCGTCAGTCCTTCCAGACCGTCCCTTCGCGGGTCGCCGGCGTGCTCTCCCAGCTGGCCACCGAGGAGGGAGGCGACGACCGGGACGTGACGATCCGGATGAACCAGGCCGATCTGGCCCAGCTTGCCGGCACTTCCCGCGAGAGCGTGAGCCGGTTCCTCGCGGACCTTGAACGTTCCGGGGTGGTCAAGGCGGGTCGCGGGCAGGTGACCATCCTCGAACCCTCCCGGCTTGCGAACTACATATTCTAGGTCCGCTCGATGCCCGGAATGCTCGCCCTCAACTTCTATTCTCCGCTCTTCGTGGACCAGCTTCGCCGCGGCCGGAAGACGGCCACGATCCGGCTCGGCAACAAGTCAGCCAAGTATCAGCGCAGCCAGATCGTCTGGGTCACGGTCGGCTCCCGCCATTCCCGTCGCGAGAAGATCTTTTCGGCGGTGATCGATGAGGTGGAGGTGAAGCGCCTCTCCGAGCTTTCCCCGCGCGACATCGAGCGGGACAACCCGGAGTTCCGCCGGGTTGAGGAGACCCGTGACTTTCTGGAGAAGATTTACGACCGGCCGATCGACCCGGATTCGATTGTCACCGTGGTTCACTTCTCGCAGATCGTGGAACCCGGCCCGGCCGGCTACGGCACGGTCCCCTCGCCCAACTGAATGTCCCGAGACGGCGATCCGGCGGCTTTCGAATTCGTTTCGTACTGGGAGCTTTCGGCCGCCCGGCAGCCGGTTTGGGAGGCCTTGGTTGATTTCAATGCCTGGCCGGTCTGGTGGCCGGGACTCCAGTCGGTGATCGAGACCATCCAGGGGGATGTGGCGGGCATCGGCCAGAAGGCCACGGCGGTCTGGCGGGGCCCGGTCGGCTATTCGCTGAGGATGTCGATCGAAGCGGTGGAACGGGTGCAGCCCGACTTCCTTCGCGGTGTGGCGAGCGGGGACGTGGTGGGTGAGGGAACCTGGCGGCTCGATACGACCGGCGATGACTGGACCACAATCGAGTTTGACTGGAAGGTGCGGGCGAACCGCAAGTGGATGGAGTTCCTGGCCCCGCTGGCCCGGCCCCTGTTTGTTTCCAGTCATGACCATGTGATGAGGGAAGGGGCGGAGGGCCTGGCCGGTCATCTTTGCTGTGATTTGCGGGGGTTTGCCGCCCGCGCGGAGTAGGTCCCGCGGGGTCGGCTCGAGCCCGGCCGGTTCCCGATCCAGGGACAGGAATCGACAATCTGAGTGAGGCTGGCTCAGATTTTCGTGCCGGGCCTTGACCTTTGGCCCGAAGTCTGTAGGATTGGTGACCGCTGGCACTCTGCTATCGAGAGTGCCAAAAACCTGAAGCGCCAGATTTCCCATTGCGGCGCCGAATTCATCTGAACACAAACGAACACGCATGACCATCGGAGGTAATCAATGAAGCTGAAGCCCCTCGGGGACCGGCTGATCGTAAAGCCGGTAGACGAAGAGGAGACCACCGCCAGCGGTCTGGTTCTCCCGGATACGGCCAAGGAAAAGCCACAGAAGGGCAAGGTCGTGGCCGTGGGCGACGGCGCCATCGGTGACGACGGCAACCGCCGCCCGCTTGACGTCGCCGAAGGCGACGAGGTCCTCTACTCCAAGTACGGCGGAACCGACATCACCGTCGAGGGCGAAGAACTGCTCGTCCTGCGTGAGTCGGACATTCTCGCCAAGGTCGCCTAGCGCACCTCAATCGAAACCAATTTCCAGGAGGTAACGGAAAGTTATGGCTCACAAGGAGCTGAAGTTCGCAGAAGAAGCCAGGGGTGCCCTGCAGGCCGGCGTTGACGCCGTGGCCGACGCAGTCAAGGTAACCCTCGGCCCCAAGGGTCGCTACGTCGTTCTCGACAAGAAGTTCGGCGCTCCGACCATCACCAACGACGGTGTCACGATCGCCCGCGAGGTCGAGATCGAGGACGTCTTCGAGAACCAGGGCGCCCAGCTGGTGCGCGAGGTCGCGACAGCGACCAACGACGTCGCCGGTGACGGCACGACCACCGCTACCCTGCTTGCCCAGATCATCGTCCGCCAGGGTCTCAAGAACGTGGCAGCCGGTGCCAACCCGCTGGCGCTCCGCCGCGGCATCGAGAAGGCCGTCGACGAGGTTGTTGCCAATCTGCGCGACAAGCAGTCTGCCGAGGTCAACGGCAAGGATCAGATCTCGCGTGTCGCCGCCATTTCGGCCGCTGACGACGAGATCGGCAACACGATCGCCGACGCGATCGACAAGGTCGGCAAGGACGGCGTGGTCAACGTCGAAGAAGGCCAGACCTTCGGCATGGAACTCGAGTTCACCGAGGGCATGCAGTTCGACAAGGGCTACATCTCGCCCTACATGGTCACCGACCAGGATCGCATGGAAGCCGTGCTCGAAGAGCCGTACGTCCTGATTGCCAACCAGAAGATCGGTTCCGTCCGGGACATCCTGCCGGTGCTCGAACAGGTCATGCAGGGCGGCAAGCCGTTGCTGATCGTCGCCGAGGACGTCGAGGGTGAATGCCTCGCGACCCTGGTGGTCAACAAGCTGCGTGGCACCTTCACCGGTGTTGCGGTCAAGGCGCCGGGCTTCGGCGATCGCCGCAAGGCCATGCTCGAGGACATCGCCATCCTGTCCGGCGGCGAGGTCATCACCGAGGAGATGGGCCTGAAGCTCGAGAACACGCAGGTCTCGCAGCTCGGGCGCGCCCGTCGCGTCGTCGTCAGCAAGGACACGACGACGATCGTCGACGGCAACGGTGACGCGGCCGCGATCAAGGGCCGCATCAACCAGATCAAGGCCGAGGTCGAGAACACCGACTCGGACTTCGATCGCGAGAAGCTCCAGGAGCGCCTCGCCAAGCTCTCCGGCGGCGTCGCCGTCGTGAAGGTCGGCGCGGCAACCGAGACGGAGATGAAGGAGAAGAAGCACCGTGTCGAGGACGCCCTCCAGGCGACCCGCGCGGCGCTCGAGGAGGGCATCGTCCCCGGCGGCGGTGTCGCTCTGCTCCAGGCGTCCAAGGGCGTCAACGTCGACTCGATCGAGGACGAGGACGAGCGCACCGGCGCCCGGATCGTCCTGCGCGCCGTCGAGGAGCCGCTCCGTCAGATCGCAGAGAACTCCGGCCTCGAGGGCTCGGTCGTCGTGGCCGACGTCGCGAAGGCGAAGAAGGGCTTCGGCCTGAACGCCGCGACCGGCGAGATCGTCGACCTCGTCGAGGACGGCGTCATCGACCCGGCGATGGTCACGCGCTCCGCGCTGCAGAACGCCGCGTCGATCGCGAAGAACATCCTGACCACCGAGGCCATCATCGCCGAGATGCCGGAGCCCGCCGGCGCCGGCGGCGGCATGCCCGACATGGGCGGCATGGGCGGCATGATGGAGGCAGCCC
>JBGAOF010000176.1:0-4526 GCA_044221915.1 Solirubrobacterales bacterium | reverse complement strand
CGGGGTGGACTCATCCGCAATCGCCTGGTCCCAGGCGGGGCGGAGACGCTGACGGAAGTTGCGTGCTGCCTGGTGGAGGAAGATGTCCTCCTTGCGGGGGAAGTAACGAAAGAAGGTACCCCAGCTGGTTCCCGCCTCGGCCACGATGTTCTCGACTCTTGATTCCTCAATCCCCTTGGAATCGATTTCGGCTATCGCGGCCACGTAGAGGCGGTCCCGGACTTCGATCCCCCGCTTTTGTTTCGGAACAGCACCCAGCCCGACACCACCGACAAGAACACTTTCGGGGGTGGGCGGGGTGATGTTTGCGGCGGCGTTGGCCATGAAAGAACCTGATTGGCGTCGATTATCCCTGTCTGGGGAGCGGACGGTCGCATTCCTGCCGGGTGAGCTCATCTGGCCAGGCATCAGGGTGAATCTCATTCCGGATTGCGGCTCGTTTTCGGGGATTCCCTGGCGCCACCACCTTTTCACGGTGGACACTCCCACGCCGGTTTGACTCGCGATCTCGGAAGCTGAATTTCCGGATGTGAGCAGCTCCCTGACGGCATCACGGGTCTCAACCGGAAGGATTCGTGGCACGAACATATGTACGTATATGACTCGGATGGAATCGACACGATTAGCCCGGCTTGTCGCGCCTGAAATCAGTAGAGTGGGCGATCTGGGGCAGTGGCCAAATTGGATAAGGCTCCGGTCTCCAAAACCGGCGATTCTAGGTTCGAGTCCTAGCTGCCCCGCTACGAGTTGCTCCCCTCTGAGGTGTGTAGGGATTCATCCCGGCCTCTATAATTGGAGTCCAGATTCGCTCTGCGGGCGAGGTGTATTGGTTGCACAGGAGCCTTCCAAGCTCCTAGGGCGGGTTCGATTCCCGTCGCCCGCTTCGGCCCTCCCCGTCATCCCGACTCTCGGTAGAGTCTCCGTTCACGCACGGGGCGTGGCGCAGTTTGGTAGCGCATTCGACTGGGGGTCGAAAGGTCGCTGGTTCAAATCCAGTCGCCCCGATTTCTTGGCCCTGGGATTCCTTTGGGTGGGCCAACCTCCGGGGGTCAGACTCCGAGGGCGAGAGACAGGGCGGCCATTGCTGTCGCGGAGACGAGTGTGCCGGCAATCGCCTGGGCGCGGTTCCCGCGCCAGGCATCGGGCAGCAGTTCGACTGCGGTCAGGGCCAGCATCGCACCGGCGGCGAAACCGAAGGAAACGGGCAGCAGGGCCGAGATCTCCTGAACCAGCAAGAAGGCGACCACGGCGCCGATCGGCTGCGGAACACTGGTCGCCACCGCCATCCAGAACTGGCGTGCGCCGGATGCGCCCGCGGCGGCCAGCGGGATCGCCACGCTGGTTCCCTCGGGGATGTTCTGAATTGCGATTGCGATAACCACGAACAGCCCGATCTCCGACGGGTCCGCCTCGTAGGCCGTGCCGATCGCGAAACCCTCGGGCAGGCTGTGAACCAGCAGCACCAGAAAGACGAGAATCCCGGTTCGCCCTCCGGCCCGGCTGAAATTCCTGGGCATCTCCCGGAGCCGGCTGCGGGCCAGGAGCAGGAAGGCGACCCCGAGAGCCAGGCCGCCGATCACTTCGACCGGAGTGCCTCGGTCAAAGGCAGGGATCATCAGGCCCATCACCGAGGCGACCGCCATCACCCCGGCCGCCACGCCGAGCAGCAGCGGCACTATCCGCCGGGCCCCGTCACCGAGCAGCATCACCGGGATCGCACCGAGACCGGTCGCGAGGGTGGTCATGCTGGCCATCAGGACGAGCTCGATCAAGGTGCGGGCAAGCGTAGCCGGAAGGCACGGCGGTCCCGCCGTTAGGGTGGGTCAAGGAACCTGCCTGCCAGAAGCCGATGACCGTTTCAGCGGCCGGATCCGGGAAAGAAACGAGGGCAGCATGGAGCTCAGGCCAAAGCATTCTGACAAGCCGGACAAAGAACGAAAGAACGACTTCGACCGGATTCACGGGGACCGTCTGCGGTCGTTGCTTGATCCCGGCGAGCAGTTGCTCGGAGTTGCCGCGGCAAATTGGCAGCGGAGCATGTTCAAGCAGACCGTCAGTGCCCTTGGGATCACCCGGGACCGGCTGGTCATCCAGCCGCTTGACCGCAAGGGGAACTTCTGTGGGGAAGCACCGGTCTTCATCCGGCGCGACGAGATCACCAGGGGAAGCTACGGTGGCGGCGGAGGAGGTGACTCCCCTTCCTCCTGGATCATGGACGCATCGTCAATCGAGGTGAAGCTCAAGACCAGTGGAGGCGGGAAATACAGGCTTCTGCTGATGACGGGGGAGGGCATACTGGGAGGGCTGAGTGGCGGTCCTTCGCAGCGGAACGGAGCCGAGGCCCTGATTGCTTTCCTTGAAGGAGCCGGCAGCTCGATCTGAGCGCCAAATCAAATACCTATATCCCGATCAGGTATATGGGCTATAGTTGTTCCGACAATCCACTGAACCTGTGACACCGCCCGCGCGGCAGGACCCGGGCGGCCGAATCACCGCGACACCAAAGGAGCAAACATGGCCCTTCAACTTGGACAGGAAGCACCGGACTTCGAAGCCGAGACAACCGAAGGAAAAATCAACTTCCACGAATGGATCGGTGATTCCTGGGCGGTTCTCTTCTCGCATCCGAAGGATTTCACTCCGATCTGCACCACCGAACTCGGCTACATGGCCAACGCCAAGCCAGCCTTCGACGAGCGTGGAGTGAAGATCATCGGCCTCTCGGTTGACCCGCTCGGCAGCCATCAGGAATGGGCCCGGGACATCGAGGAAACCCAGGGCACCGCCCCCAACTACCCACTGATTTCCGATGCGGACTTCAAGGTGTCGAAGGCCTACGGCATGCTGCCGGCCGACACATCCGGAGAGGCCGGCGAGCGCACCCCTGCTGACAATCAGACCGTGCGCAACGTGTTCGTGATCGGCCCGGACAAGAAGATCAAGCTGATCCTCGTCTACCCGATGACTACCGGCCGGAACTTCGATGAGGTTCTGCGGGTGATTGACTCGCTTCAGCTGACCGCTGAACACAAGGTGGCAACCCCGGCCAACTGGCAGAACGGTGACGACGTGATCATCTCCGGCTCGGTCAACAACGACCAGGCCAAGGAGATCTTCGGCGACTGGGAGGAGCCCAAGCCGTACATCCGCATCGTTCCCCAGCCGGGCGTCAAGGTCCCGAACTAGGACCGGATTTCAGCCTGGGCCCGGCCCGTCGATTTCAGCCGCGACCCGGCCCGGCGACCGACTTCGCCCGTCTCCCGCATTCGCAGGGGGCGGGCGAAAGCCCTTTAAGGGCGTTCAGAACGCGAAGCGAACTCTGCCGCCGTGCTTCGGTGAGGTGGTGATGAAACGGGCCACCGGCGCTTCGGCCTGGTCGACCGGAAGCAGGATCCCTTCACGGGCGATCGCCCGCATCACGATTTCCATTTCGGCCATCGCGAACTGCATTCCGATACAGCGACGGACTCCGCCACCAAACGGAAACCAGGTGTACGTGCCAGGTTTCTGCCCCGCCCAGCGGTCGGGGTTGAAGACCAGCGGATCCGGGTAGATGTCCTCCCGGCGGTGCACCAGATAGATGCACGGGGCAACGACGTCGCCTTCCTCGAACTCGTAACCACCGATCTCGACCGGCTCGTTCACCCGGCGCACAACGAAATCGATCACCGGCCTCAGCCGGAGTGCCTCGTGAATCACGTAGCCGGCGTATTCCGTCTGGTCGGTGAGCGACTCCTCATGCAGGCGTTCGGCACCGCCGTCGAGGCGGGTCAACCGCTCGAAAGCCCAGGAAAGCGCCGTCGCCGTGGTCTCGTGGCCTGCCACGATCAGGGTGACCAGCTCATCCCGGATCTCGTTGTCGGTCATCGGCCGGTCGTCCTCATCCCGGGCCAGCAGCAGCATTGAGAGGATGTCGTCGCGGTCCTCGAGATCTGTGGCCTGGCGACGGTCGGCGATCAGTCCATACAGGGCTTCGTCGAGCGGGGCGAGGGCCGGCCGGTACATCCTCCTGATCGGCCGGCTGCGTGGCCCGATCACCGAGGAAGCGACGAAACGCGCTCCGTTGGAGACCCAGTCGAGCAGCTTGCGGACCACGGCGCCGAGCCGGTCATGCTGGGTCCCGGAGGCCGCGGTCCCGAGGACAACCTCCAGGATCACGCCGAGCGCGATGTCCTGGCCGAGATCACGGATCACAAAGGTTTCGCCACGGGGAAGCCGGGACACCTCGCGCTCCGTGATCCGCTCCATCTGCTCAGTCTGGCGGGCAAGCTTCTGGCCGTGGAAAGAAGGCAGCAGCAGCTTGCGCTGGCGCATGTGCTCGTCCTCGTCGAGCAGGAGGAGGGAATGGTCACCGAGGGCGGTGGCGAGGATTTCATTTGCCCGGCCGGCGTGGAGAACGTCGGGCGATCCGGTGAAGATCTCCTTGACCTGGTCTGGGTGGGCGAAGAAAGTCCAGTTCCCCCGGGCGAGGGACATCCGGAAGACATCCCCGTGCCGGGCCCGGGCCCGGTCGAAGATCTCGTTCT
>JBGAOF010000175.1:290-4531 GCA_044221915.1 Solirubrobacterales bacterium | reverse complement strand
GGCGTCCGACCGGTTTCGTTGAATAGAGAACAATGAGAGTGGTTATGGGAATAGATCCCGGGACGGCCAATCTCGGGTTCGGCGTAGTCAGGATCGAAGGCGGGCACATGGTCGCCCTCGACGGGGGAGTGATCGAGACCGATTCATCCGAGCCGGCCGAAACGCGCCTGAGCGAGATCCACACCTCCCTTTCCCGGCTGATCAAATGGCATCAGCCGGTTGTGGTCGCGATCGAGGATCTCTACTTTGGCAAGAACGTCGGCTCCGCGATGAAGGTGGGGCAGGCCTCCGGAGTTTCGATGCTGGCGGCGGCGCAATGCGAGGTTCCCTGCTTCAGCTACACGCCCCAGGCAATCAAGACCGCGGTATGTGGCTCGGGGTCAGCCGCCAAGCGGCAGGTTCAGAAAATGGTCGCGAGCCTGCTCAACCTGCAGGAGGTTCCGCAGCCAGACCATGCCGCCGACGCTCTGGCCGTGGCGATATGCCACGGAGGCAGCACCGGTCATCGGGATGCAATCGAGGCTGCCCTGGCCGGATCGGCCCCGGATATGCGGGTGGCGAGTTGATCGCCACGGTTCGCGGCGAGGTGCTGCTGCGCCGGTCCGATCACGTGGTGATCGAAGCGGCCGGTGTCGGCTACCGTCTGGCGGTCAGTTCCGAGACCCTTCGCGCGGTTCCGGCGGCCGGCCAGGAGGTGTTTCTCCACGCCGAGACCATCAGCCGTGATGACAGCCTGCTGCTCTACGGCTTTTCCTCCGAAGAGGAACGCGATCTGTTCACGATGCTGATCTCGGTCAGCGGAATCGGGCCGAAAGTGGCGATCGCCGCATTGTCCGGGGGGCCCCACCGGGAACTCACCCGGGCGATCATCGCCGGCGACGCGAAACGCTTCCAGGCCGTGCCCGGAATCGGCAAGCGAACCGCCGAACGGATCATCCTCGAACTGAAGGACAAGGTGGCCTCCGTGGCCGAGGCGGTCGGGGATCCGGTTCTGCCCGCCGCCTCGGATGCCCGTTCGATGGCCCGTGATGGCCTGATCAACCTGGGTTACGCCCCCCTGGAAGCCGAGCAGCTGCTGGACGCCGTACCGGAGGGAGAGGACGCACAGCAGCTGATCGGAGCGGCCCTGAAGCTCGCCGCGGCCTCCAGCCGGGGCGAATGAGGCAGGTCGCTTTGGGCGGGCCTTCCCCGAACAACCGAGGACCGGTCGCCGACGGCCGGACGGGCTGCTTTCTCGCCGCTTTCCGGGGGAGGGGAAAAGATGCCTGAGCTCCCGGATTTCGGTGGCAGGCGGATTGACCTCGGCATCGAGGCTGACCTGCCGGCCGGGGCGGAGCCGCGGGTCCACGATGCCCGGGCCGACCAGCCGGACCGTGATCTCGACCAATCGCTGCGCCCCCGCGGGCTCGGCGACTTCATCAACCAGAAGCAGGTCACCGATCAGCTCGCGGTCTTCATCGAGGCGGCCCGGCGCCGTGAAGAACCACTTGATCATGTTCTGCTCGCCGGGCCGCCAGGTCTCGGCAAGACTTCACTGGCCAACATCGTGGCGATCGAGATGGGGGTCCCGCTGGTTCAGACCGCCGGGCCGGCCCTCGAACGCAAGGGTGATGTCGCGGCCTTCCTGACCTCTCTGGAACCAGGCAGCGTTTTCTTCATCGACGAGATCCACCGGCTCGGCCGGGCCGTCGAGGAAACCCTTTATCCGGCCATGGAAGACGGTGAACTGCCCGTGGTGCTCGGTCAGGGCGCAGGCGCGCAGACCGTGACCCTGCCGCTGCCACCCTTCACACTGATCGGCGCCACCACACGCAGCGGTCTGCTCACAACCCCGCTCCGCGACCGGTTCGGTGTTTCGCATCGGCTGGAGTACTACACACCGGCCGACCTGGCGAAGATCGTGGTTCGCTCGGCCGGTATTCTCGGCGTCGAAATCGATGCTGAGGGCGCGCTCGCGATCGCCGAACGCTCAAGGGGGACTCCCCGTGTAGCCAATCGCCTGCTCAAGCGGGTTCGTGACTTCGCGGAAGTCAAGGGCTCGGGCTCGGTGGATGCGGGCATGGCCGATGCCGCATTGGAAATGCTTGAAGTCGACCGGGCCGGGCTCGATCGGGCCGACCGTGCCCTGCTGGAGCTGATCGCGGTCCGTTTTGGTGGCGGCCCGGTCGGGCTATCCACGATTTCGGTAGCGGTCGGCGAGGAACAGGACACCATCGAGGATGTGCTGGAGCCCTACCTGCTTCAGCAGGGCATGCTCAAGAGGACGCCTCGGGGGAGGGTGCTCACCGCAGCGGCCTTCGAGCACCTCGGCTTGCCCGTGCCTTCCGGACACCAGTCCCTTTTCTGAGTCAGATCGAAGTCATGAAGCCGTCTCGCCAGCTGGTTATCGAGGGACTCCAGCCGATTTCCTCGCGGATCCGCGCATTCGAGGCTGCGCAGCCGCGGGTCGCATAAAGGGCAGCGGGCTTACCGACGATCAGGCTGGCCAGCCAGAAAGGGACCCGCCGGGGCGGCCTGGCATTGACCGCTGCGGCAAAGGCCGGGACCCAATCAGACATCCGGGCCGGTTCGTCATCGGTCACGTTGTAGATGCCGGTTCCCTGCTTGAGCACGGCCGCGGTCGCCGATGCTGCATCCTCAACGTGGAGAAATGAGGTCAGGCCGTTCCCGTCGCCGACTACCGGCAACCGACGTGCCCTCGCCTGCCCACCGAAGTAGCCGGTTCGCGAATACCAGGTGCCCGGCCCGTACAACATCCCGTACCGCAGCACAACCGCATCAAACCGGTCATCGCCCAGCGTCTGCCTTTCATGGTGGAGGACCGCGTTGTGAACGCCGCTGCGGTCGACCGGCGCTTCTTCCTCCTTGACGGTAGGGCCGCCCGGTTCATAGAGGAAAGCGATGCTCTGGGTGATCAGCCGGCCGGCACCCGATCTTGCTGTCGCTTCGATCAGGTTATCTCCGCCTTCGGAGCGGATCCGGTTGTTCGCATCGTAAAAACCGCGCTTGCGCGGCTCGAACTTCGCTGGCAGGCTGGTCAGCTGATTGATCACAACTTCGGGGCGGGCCCGCTCCATCACTTCAGCGAAGCGCTCCCGGTCGAAGACATCACAAAGGACGGCCTCGCCACCCGCTTCCCTGATCCGGCTGGCTGCGGCCTGGCCGCGCGTCGATCCGGTGACCTCGTGACCCGCGCCGCTCAGCCGCCGGACCAGGGGCAGCCCGATCGCTCCGCTGGCACCGGCGACGAAGATCCGCATCGGGCCATCGTAGAACACCGGCGAGGGCGGAAAACCGGGCTGGCGAACGCCGGGACCGCCACGCCGGTACCCTTCTCCGACGATGCCCTTCTTCATCTGCCCCAATTGCGGCAACCGCGAGACCAGCGGCGACCGGACCGCAGGGTTCAGTCCGCGGCCCAAAGGGTGCTCCAAATGCGGTTTCGGCTTCGTTTTCGAACTGCTCGACGACTACTATCCGGCACCGAATGCTGCCTTCTTCGTCTGTGACCAGCAGGGGAGGGTGATCGATGCCGGACGCGGCAGTTTCGAGCTGACCGGGCTCACCGACGAGGACGTGATCGGCCGTCCCGTGCGTGACGTGCTCGAGCTCGCCTGGGTCGATTCCGGGGACGGTGGCCCCGAGGCCGACACAAACGGGGACGGCGAGACCGACCCGATCGAGACTTCGCTCGAATGGGGAGTCCGCTCTCTGGGCAAGCGCGTCGAGGTCCGATCCGAACGGGAAACTGCCGCATCGGCGATCGCCGATGTCTTCCCCGCCTACGACGATGATGGGGGCTTGATGATCGTCCTCACCCCGGACGGGTAAGCTTCGCGCTCAATGGGAGGTAGGCGCCGCAACATATTCGTGCTGCTCTTCGTGCTTGGGCTGGTGATCGTCTCGGCGGTCGTCTGCCTGAAGAAGCCGACGCAGCTCGGGCTCGACCTGCAGGGCGGCATCGAACTGACCCTCCAGGGAAGGCCGACCCCCCAGGTCAAGGAAGTCACTTCCTCGGCGATGGACCGCTCGGTTGACATCATCCGTTCGGGCTGCGACAAGCTGGGTGTATCGGAAATTGAGGTCTCCCGGCTCGGTGCCGATCAGATCTCGGTCGGGATTCCCGGTGCGACCAACGTCGGCACCGCAACCGAATGCGCGACCAAACCGGCCCGCCTCTATTTCTACGATTGGCAGAACAACCTGATCGGACCGGCGAAGGACCTGAGCCTTGCCGGGAC
>JBGAOF010000175.1:0-280 GCA_044221915.1 Solirubrobacterales bacterium | reverse complement strand
AGGCAGTGCTGAAGCAGGTCCGTCAGCAATGGATCGATGCCGGCCGGCCACCGACCGAGGGTTTCAACCGCACCTGGATCAACCAGGGCGCCGAACCGACCATGTGGGATGCGGTCAATCTCGCCGCCGAACAGCCCCGGGACGAGAAATGCGAAAACTGTACGTCGGGTGACAAGTACTACCTGTTTGAAAAGAAGGCTCCGCACGAGCTGATTTCCGGGCCGGTCACGGCGAAGGAAGACCTCTACTTCAACGATCAGGGCCGTCCGATTCCGAAGGA
>JBGAOF010000174.1:0-4544 GCA_044221915.1 Solirubrobacterales bacterium | reverse complement strand
CGGCCCTTGGAGAGCTGGCTGGCGTTCGGGTTTAGAACCTTGACCATTGGCTTCGCGGCCTTCTGCCGGGAGGTCATCGGCGCCGGCCTGGAGCCTGGATTCACAACGTCGTTCGCCGCCGCGGCAGCGACCAGTGAGCCGGCAAGCATGACCCCGGCAAGCAGATTGACCAACACAATTGCAAAGCGGCGCATCCGGTATTCCTCCCTCAAAGAAATTGAACAGCTCCCTGTCCGGCAGGCTAACAGGGCGGCCGGAAAAGTGAAAGAAAGTTTGCCCGGCGGGGGCAACTGATGCGGCACGGAGGGCAGGGCTGCGAGTCTGTCTCCGCTCCGATTTGTCCCTACTCGTGTTCCAGACCCTGATGACAATCATCTCCTTCCGACGGCTCGGCACGCTGTTGCTGATGCTTCCGGTCCTCCTTGTCACGATGCAGCACTCACCGGAGCGGGCGAAAGCCGGGCCTTTCGACCGGGCCGGGATGTGGATCTGGTACGTCGATGATTCCAACGGAGGCAACCTCCGGTCGATCATCCGCCAGTCAAGGTCAGCAGGGATCGGCACTCTCTACATCAAGTCCGGAGACGGCGATGAAGCCTGGAGCCAGTTCAACCGTCCCCTGATCCGGCGGCTCCACCGGGCCGGTCTCAAGGTCTGTGGCTGGCAATACGTTTACGGCAATCAGCCCCGGGCCGAAGCAAGGATCTCGGCGGCAGCGAAACGTCGTGGTGCCGATTGTTTCGTGATCGACGCCGAGGCGGAGTACGAAGGCCGTTACGCCTCGGCGGACTTCTATATCCGCGCTCTGCGGCGTCAGGTCGGCCCCCGGTTTCCGCTGGCCCTTTCAACCTTCCCCTATGGCCATTACCACCCGGCGTTTCCCTATTCGGTTTTTCTCGGGCCGGGTGCTGCCTCGGACAACCTGCCGCAGGTCTACTGGCACACAATCGGTGACCGGGTCCGCACTTCGCTGGAAATCACCTGGGAGCAGAACAGTCTCTACAAGCGGCCGATCTATCCGGTCGGGCAAACCTATGAGAACCCCGGCAACCGGGAGCTGCTGGCGTTTCGCCGCTACATGCTCAACTACGGAACCGCTCCCAGCTGGTGGTCATGGCAGGAGACAAACCGGAACGAATGGGATGTGCTTGGCCGGAAGGTGCGGAAGATCCCCGGATACCGGCCGTACGCCGGTCATCCCACCCTCGAGCAAGGCAGTCGTGGTGACCAGGTCGTCTGGCTGCAGCAGCATCTGATCGCGGCCGGCTACCAGCTGGACCCGACCGGCATCTTCAGCCGAGCCACCTACCGGGCGGTGCGGCGCTTCCAACGGGCGAGGGACCTCGAGGTAGACGGGGTGGTCGGCACCAGGACCTGGAATCGGATCCTGCGGATCAGGCCGGTCAGGGTCAGGTGGTCCGCTGCACGCAACCGGATCCGGACCACCGGCGCCACGACCGGGACAACGGTGCCCGACGCTCCGCTCTCGGCTGGCCTGCCGGCGATCAGGAACGAATTGGCCGGCGCCCCCAGGTAGCCCCGGTCAGCGGGAGATGGTGGTGGTCAGCTTGCCCAGCTGCGGCGAGCTCACAACCAGTTCGTCGCCCGGTTCGAGCCAGACCCTCGGGTCCATGCCGAGGCCGACTCCGGAAGGGGTGCCTGTCGAAATGATGTCGCCCGGTTCGAGGGTCATCCAGGTTGAAAGGGTGGCGACCAGTTCCGGCACGGGGAAGATCAGGTCGGCGGTCGAAGAACTCTGGCGCTGCTCGCCGTTCACATGCCTCGCGATCCCGATCGCGTCGTGGGGGCCAGCCTCATCCGGGGTGACCAAGGCCGGGCCGCAGGGGGCGGCACCGTCGAAGACCTTGCCGGCCATCCATTGCAGAGTCAGGCCCTGAAGGTCACGGGCCGAAAGGTCGACCAGGGCGTTGCGGTACTTGCCGAAGATGGTTGGCGCCTTGGGGATCTCGGCCCCGGTCTCCTCGGCGTGGGCGCGGTAGTTCAAACCAACGCAAATGATCTTGTCCGGGTCGGGGACCGGGGCGAGAATCCCGCCGGGGCTGATCATTAGCGGCTCGCCCTCGCCGCCTTCGATCGCAGCCTGCAGTTCGTCGAGCCGACCGGATGCCAGCAACTGCCTGAGACTCGTTTCGCCGTCGGCTCCGATCAGGTCCCAGGCGTCGATCACGCCCGCTTCGGTCTGGATTCCGGCCCGCGGGCCCCGGTCGGATGCGTAGGTGACGAGTCTCATGGCAGCCAGCTTACGGGCTGGCCGGGGTCGGATGCCGCCATTCGGGCGAGACTGCGATAATGCCCGCCGGTCGGTTTGGCCGACCGCCTCACGGGGGCGTAGCTCAGTTGGTTAGAGCGCTGGCCTGTCACGCCAGAGGCCGCGGGTTCAAGTCCCGTCGCTCCCGTTGCCCGTGGGGTCGGGTTATTCGGGCAATGCCTTCGGCGCCTACCAGGGGGAGGGCTTGTAGTCCTTGAGGAAGACCCCGTGGATGTCCTCGCCGGTTTCCCCCCGGATGATCGGGTCGTAGACCCGGGCGGCACCGTCGACCAGGTCGAGCGGAGCGTGGAAACCGTCGTCAGCGAGACGTTTTTTCATCGGGTGAGGCCGCTCGTCGGTGATCCAGCCGGTGTCCACCGCGGTCATCAGGATGCCGTCGGATTCGAGCATCTCCCGGGCGCTGGTCCGGGTCAGCATGTTGAGTGCCGCCTTGGCCATGTTCGTATGCGGGTGCCCGGGACCCTTGTAGCCACGGGAAAACTGCCCTTCCATGGCGGAGACGTTGACCACGTAGGTGCGGCGGGCCGGTGAGTCGGCCATCGCCTGGCGTAGCCGGCCGATCAGGATGAAGGGTGCGGTCATGTTGCAAAGCTGGACCTCCAGCAACTCGATCGGGTCGACCTCGCTGACCGTCTGGATCCAGCTGTTGGTGTCGACCTTGTCGGGGACCAGGCCACCGGCATCGATCGCCATCCCCGACTCGGTCAGTTCCAGGTTGGCCGATCCGGCGGTGAGCGCCATCGCGGTTATGGCGTGAGGGGTCGGAGCCCAGTGTGAAGCCGCCTCCGCGGTGGGTCGGATTTCCGTTTCCCCGGCCGGTTTTCCGACCCACCGGGCTCCCGGGGTCTCGAGGTGGGCTGGCTCGAGGTGGTGTTCGCCGTGGCGGGCGAAGGTCTCCATGTCGGGAACGGGGCCCGGTTCGAGTTCTACCTGCTCGGCCCGGATCAGCGGCGCGTAGGCCTCCGGGGTGCGCCGGACGGTCTGGCAGGCGTTGTTGATCAGGATGTCGAGCGGGCCCCTGGAGGCAACCGAGTCAGCGAGGTCAACCACCTGGCCGGGATCGCGAAGGTCAATTCCGGCGATGTGAAGACGATCAAACCACTCTTCCGAGTCTTCCATCGCCCGGAACCGGCGAACGGCATCGTTGGGAAAGCGCGTCGTGATCGTGGTGTCGGCTCCGTCCCGCAGCAGCCTCAGGGCGATGTACATGCCGATCTTCGCGCGGCCGCCGGTGAGGAGCGCCCGCTTTCCGGTCAGGTCGGTGCGGGCGTCGCGGCGGGCGTGGTTGAAAGCCGCGCAGTCGGGGCAAAGCTGATGGTAGAAGGCATCGACCACCCGGAAGCTCCGCTTGCAGATGTAACAGGCCCGCGGTTCGATCAGGGTACCGGCGCTGGCTCCCTGCGTCGATGAAACCAGCGGCAGGCCCTCGGTCTCGTCGTCGATCCGGCCCGGGGCGGCGGTTGCCGTGCGGGCGGTGATCTCCGCGTCATGCCGAAGTACCTCCTGGCGCTTCTGAAGTTTGCGTCGTTTCTTGACCGACTTGTAGAGGCCGGCCGCGGCCTGTTGGACGGTGATCGAGTCGGGATGTTCGGTCGGCAGGCGGTCGAGCTCGCCGATCACCCGGAGGGTTGTCTCCAGGTCGTCGGGGTCGATTCGTTCGTCGCTGTGGGGTCGGCTGCGCTGGTCCATCGATCGGGCCGGCAGTGCCCGCAGGAGACGATAACCCGCCGGAGCTGTCGGCCAGCCTCCGGCTCGGGCGGCGGGTAATCTCGGGACCATGATCGATCTTCTCGTTGTCATCGCCAGTGTCCGTCCCGGCCGGGTTGGTGAACCCGTTGCCAACTGGTTCGTGCCGATCGCCGAAGCGGATGACCGCTTCCGGGTCGAAGTGGCCGACCTGAAGGAACTGAACCTGCCGCTGATGGACGAGCCGAACATGCCGGGCCAGCGTAAGTACACGAAGGAGCACACAAAAAACTGGAGCCAGATCGTTGACTGGGCCGACGCCTTCGTCTTCGTCACTCCCGAGTACAACGCGACCCCGGCCCCGGCGCTCAAGAACGCACTCGACTATCTCTTCCACGAATGGGCCTACAAGCCCTGCTCTTTCGTCAGCTACGGCGGCGTCTGGGCCGGAGCCCGTGCTGTCCAGGCGCTCAAGCCGACCTTGACCCAGCTCTCGGTGATGCCGGTGCCGGAAATGGTGCCGATCCCGGGCGTCTCCGGCCTGATCGACGACCAGGGCGACTTCCAG
>JBGAOF010000173.1:0-4546 GCA_044221915.1 Solirubrobacterales bacterium | reverse complement strand
GCGCTGGCCAAGGAACTGGTGCAGCTGAGTTCCCGTGAGGTCCGGGTTCACGGTGCCGAGAAATCGGCGAGGGTGACCGCGAGTATCGGGGTGGCGGTTGCTTCCGGAGATGACCCGGTCCCGGCCGGCAACTTGATGATGCAGGCCGATGTCGCGATGTACGAGGCAAAAGACTCGGGACGAAACGGGGCCCGCCTGTTCGAGAACCGGGAGCATTCACGCCTCAGTCACGGGATTGATCTCGTGGGCCGTCTCCGCAGCGCGATCGAGAATGATGAATTGCTCGTCTATGCGCAACCGCTGGTGCGCCTGGGAGGTGGCGGGCGCCAGCATTTCGAGCTCTTTGTCCGGATGCAGGAGCCGAGCGGCGAACTGGTTCCGCCAGGGGCGTTTCTGCCTGTGGCCGAACGCCATGACCTGGTCCAGGAAATGGATGCGTGGGTGATCCGCAGGGCAATCGCAACGCTGTCCGGATTCGAAGGCGGCGAGCCCCCGCGGTTTCAGGTCAACCTCTCGGGTCGCACGATCACGGACCCCGGCCTGCCTGATTTCGTCCGTGATGAGCTGACGGAGGCCGGTGTAGACCCTGGCAGTCTGATCTTCGAAGTCACCGAAACGGGCGCGATCGGCAACATGACCAGCGCTCAGGAACTCTCATCCCGGATCAGCGAGCTGGGATGCGGGTTTGCGCTTGACGACTTCGGCACCGGCTTCGCCTCTTTCTATTACCTGAAGCACATTTCATTTGACTACGTGAAGATCGATGGCGAGTTTGTCACGAACCTCTCCTCCGACCCGGTTAATCAGCTTCTGGTCCGGTCGCTGGTCAACATCTCCCGTCAGATGGGCAAATTGATCGTGGCCGAGCATGTCGAGGATGCTGCCACGCTGGCGATGCTCAGGGACATCGGTGTGGACTTTGCCCAGGGCTTTCATCTGGGCCGGCCGCGGCCCTTGGCACAGACCGATCTCGCCGCGGTGGTACCCGTGCCGCCTGCCCGCCCGGTCGCGGGCTGAGCCGGGGGCCTTCCCGGATCAGTTCCGCGTTCGTTGCCAGGCAACCAGCTTGCGTCCGAAGGCGGGCGTGGCGCTTGAGGCCAGGTGTTCGGCTTCGGTGCGGGCTTCGGCCGGTTCCAGCCCGAGGACTTCGCTGGTCAGGTCGGTGGCCGCTCTTCTCCGCGAGGTGAGTACCAGGGCGGCGCTGGTCCCATCCGGTGTGAGACCCAGGTCCGTCTCGTTGATCAGACCCATTTCCCGGATCCGCCGAACCATCTGCAATGCGGAAGGCTGGGAGACCTCAAGTTCCCGTGCGAGCCGGGCCTGCGTCGGGGGGTCACCTTCCTGCGCGAGATCGAAGATCGCCATCAGATACCGGGCGACTCCCTCGCTCATCTCGACACAGGGATTTCCCGGAAGCTGACCGGCCGGGCCGGGGTCGCCGGTTCGATCCGGAGGATGCTTGCCTTCGTTCTTGTCGGGTCTGGCACTCAATGCAGGAGCAATTCTAGTCTGGCGATGGGGCATGGGCTTCACGATTGGCATAGGCTCTTGCCGTCAATCGACCAATTCGTGGAGGAACCTACGTGAGCCGCAATCGTCTTGTCCTGTTTCTGATCGCCGTACTCGGCCTCGCCCTGTTTGTCGGCTGCGGCTCAAGTGACGATTCCTCGAATGAGGGTTCAGGCTCTTCGGGCGCGACCACGGCATCGGACTGCACCCCGGAAGGGCTCGGCACCTTCAAGGATGGTGTGCTGACCATCGCCACCGACTCGCCTGCCTACCCGCCGTATTTCGAGGATGACGACCCGACCAACGGCAAGGGCTTCGAAAGTGCGCTCGGCTACGCGATCGCCGGCGAACTCGGCTTCAACGATTCGCAGGTCGAGTGGGCAACGGTGCCATTCGATGCCTCCTATCGCCCCGGTCCCAAGGATTTCGATTTCGATCTGAACCAGATCTCGATCACCGCGGACCGGGAGAAGGCAGTTTCATTTTCGGTCCCGTACTACACCGCGAACCAGGCTGTGCTCGTGAAGAAGGGCTCCGAGCTTGACGGCATCACCAGCCTCGACCAGCTCAAGGACGCGTCGATCGGCGTTCAGGTCGGAACAACGAGTCTTGACGCGGTCGAGGAGCAGATCCAGCCTGAGGCCGATCCGAAGATCTTCAACAATTCGAATGACGTTGTGACTGCCTTCAAGCAGGACCAGGTAGATGCCATTGTGGTCGACCTGCCGACCGCGATCTACCTGCGTGACGCCGAGCTCTCGGACACCGTGGTCGCCGGACAGTTCGAGCAGGAAGGGGGCGATCAGTGGGGTGCCCTGATGTCCAAGGACTCGGATCTCAAGGGATGCGTCGATCAGGCGATCGAGACCCTGAGGGAGAACGGCACACTGGAGGAGCTCACGAACCAGTGGATGGCCGACTCGGCCAAGGCACCGATGCTTGACTGACCAGGGTCCGGCCACGGCAGCTCCAGACCAGACAGTCCCCGGCGATCGCCGGGCTGCCCGCGAGAGGGCCCGCAAGGCCAAGACGCGGCGCGGGCAGGCGATCGCGGCCGGCTCCTCGATTCTCGTTATCGGGGGGCTGGCGGCCATTGTCCTGACCAGCAGCGGCTGGCCCGATGTACGCGAGACCTTCTTTTCGGCCGAGGCTTTCCGGACCTCTTTTCCGGATATCCTCGATGGCTTCTGGCTTGATGTGAAGCTGTTTCTGGCGGTCGAAGCAGTGGTGCTGATACTCGGCCTGCTGGTCGCCGTGATCAGGACCAGCCGCATGCCTGCCCTCTTTCCGGTTCGCGTGCTGACCGCGGTCTACTGCGATTTCTTCCGGGGGGTACCGGTGATCCTGCTGGTCTACCTGATCGGTTTCGGAGTCCCGGCCCTGGGTCTGACCGGTGTGCCGACCGACCCGATCATTCTGGCCGGAATAGCGCTTTCACTGGCCTACAGCTCGTATGTCGCCGAGGTCTACCGGGCGGGCATATCTTCCATTCATCCGAGCCAGACCGACGCTGGCCTGGCGACCGGTCTGACCAGCCTCCAGACACTCCGTTTCGTGGTCGTCCCGCAGGCTGTTCGCCGGGTGCGGCCACCCCTTCTGAATGACTTCATCTCGCTTCAGAAGGATGTTGCACTGGTCTCGATCCTCGGCATATCCGAGGCCTTCCGGATCGCCCAGGTTGAGGCGGCCTCAACCTTCAATTACACACCGCTCTTCGCGGCGGCCCTGCTCTATCTGGCGGTCACCTTTCCGATGGCCCGGATTCTCGATCACATAACGGCCCGGGAGCAGATCAACTCATGACCGCCGCGCCCGGCCTGGCACCGGCCGCCAGAAAGCCGGTGATTGAGATCCGGGCCGTGACCAAGGCTTTCGGGGAACGGGAGGTGCTGGGCGGCATCGACCTGACGCTGAGGGAGCATGAGGCAATTGCCCTGATTGGCGCGTCCGGTTCCGGCAAGTCGACCCTGCTGCGCTGCATCGATCTGCTGGTGGAGATCGACGACGGCGACATTTTCCTGGACGGGAATGTGATCACCGATCCCTCGGTCGATCCGGTGATTGTCCGGCGCCGGCTCGGATTCGTCTTTCAGGCCTTCAACCTGTTCCCGCATATGAACGTGATCGACAACGTAACCCTGGGCGCGGTCCGGGCCCATGGAGAGGGACGGAGGCAGGCGCGGGAGCGAGGAAGGCAACTACTTGATCGTTTTGGTCTTGGTGGCCGTGAAGGGGACCGGCCTGACCAGCTCTCGGGCGGCCAGCAGCAGCGGGTCGCCCTCTGCCGGGCGCTCGCCGGCAATCCGAGGGCGCTGCTTCTGGACGAAGTGACAAGTGCCCTGGATCCGGAGCTGGTCGGGGATGTGCTCAATGCGGTCCGGGACCTCAAGGAGGAGGGAATGACCATGATCCTCGCCACCCACGAAATGAGCTTCGCCCGCGAAGTTGCCGATGAGGTCGCCTTCCTCCACGAAGGCCGGATCATCGAGCAGGGCAGCCCCGAAAAGCTGCTCACCGAGCCAGAGCGCCCGGAGACACAGAAATTCCTGCGCCGCCTCCTGGCCGCCGGAAGGGTCTAGCCGGCAGCCGGGAACGGGAGAGGCAGGCGCAGTTGCCGGTGCCTCAGGACCTTTGTTCGTTCTGTCGGCTGATTCGCTTTGCCTTCTTTTCGGCCTCGCGAATGCAGCTGCTGCGTCGCTTGACAGCCTTGCGCCTGGCCGCCCCCTGCTTGCCGCGGGGGTTGAACCTGCTGCGGCACAGTCGCTTCTGCTTCTTGAGGTTGTAGCTCTTGAACGGCTTGATCCTGAAGCGGCTCAGTGATGACCAGTTTCCATCGCCGTCCTTCTGGCGGACGGCGATGTAGAGGCTCTTCTTCGGAGCCAGCTTCACGTTCACCGTCTGCTGGCCGTTCGGCTTCGCGATCGTCGGCTGCGGGATGATCGCCCGGTTTCACGCGCGGGCGATTGCCGAGATCCCCGGGGCCCGCGTCGCGGCGCTCGTCAGCCGGACCCCGGCCAACGGCGAGAAGCTCCTCGCC
>JBGAOF010000172.1:0-4561 GCA_044221915.1 Solirubrobacterales bacterium | reverse complement strand
AGTTGGCATTCGCGCGGTTTCTCGCCGACGGCGAGCTTGATCGTCACGTCCGGCGGCTGCGCGGCACCTGCCAGAGCCGGTCGCGGGCCCTGGTTGAATCGCTCGACAGGGAACTCGACGGCTGCCCGGTGCACGCGCCGGGCAGCGGTCTTCATGTCACGATCGAGCTCGCAGGCGTGGATGACCGGGCAGTCACCTCGGCCGCCGCGGCCGCCAGGGTCAGGCTTTTCGGCATGAGCGACCACGTTCTGCACGGTGACCCGCTCCCGCCGGGGCTGGTGGTCGGTTTCGGTGCCTTGCCGGAACCCGCCGCTGCCAGGGCTGCCCGGTCGGTTCGCCGCGCGATCGAAGACGCACAGTAACTTCAGCGGTAGGCGGCGAGCTCGTGCTTTGCGACCGTCAGGAGATGGACCTCGTCGGCACCATCGCCGATGCGGAGCGCACGGCCGATCACCCACATCCGTCCGAGGGGTGAGTCGTCGGACATGCCCAGGGCACCATGGACCTGGATCGCCCGGTCGATGACGTCCTGAATCATCCGGGCGACCTGCAGCTTGGCGATAGAGATGTCCCGGTATGCGGCCCGCTTGCCGTACAGATCGATCGTGCGGGCCGCCCGGAGGACGAGCAGCCGACCCGCGTCAAGTGCTACCCGGGACTCGGCGAGGTGTGCCCTGACCAACTGGGTGTCGGCCAGTGACCCGTCGCGATGGGGCCGTGCCAGAGCGCGTCGGGCAGCGAGTTCCAGGGCCCGCTCGGCTGCCCCGATCTGGCGCATGCAATGGTGGATGCGCCCGGGGCCGAGCCGGTCCTGGGCGATCGCGAACCCGTCGCCGACCTCGCCGAGCAGGGCTTCGGGCCCGACCCGGCAATCGTTGAACTTCAGCTCGCAGTGGCCGGGGCCGGCGGTGTGTCCGAAAACCGGTACTCGCCGGACCAGCTCCAGGCCTTCCGCATCCATCGGCACCAGCAGCACGCTGAGCCGGCGGTGCGGGTCTCCGTCGTCGGCGGTCCGCACCATGGTCACACAGACCGAGGCCCCCACCGCCCCGGTGGCGAACCACTTGTGGCCGTTGATCACCCATTCGTCGCCTTCACGCCGCGCAAAAGTCGAGATCGCGGTCGGGTCGGAGCTAGCCACCTCCGGTTCGGTGAGGGCGAAGCAACTGCGGGTTTCACCTTCCAGCAAGGGTTCAAGCCAGCGCTTGCGCTGGGTAGCGTCACCGTGCTCGGCGAGGATCTCCATGTTCCCCGTGTCGGGGAAGTTGCAGTTGAAGACGGAGGGGGCCCATTCATCGTGGCCCATCAGCTCACAGATGTGTCCGTAATCGACATGCGAGAGCCGGCCACCGTGGGCACTCTGGGCAAGGAAGAGATTCCACAGGCCCCGGTCGCGGGCCCGGGTGCGGAGTTGTTTCATGAGTTCGGGGAAGGCTTCGGGTCCATCGACCGAATCCATGGCGTCGCGCAGCTCCTCAGACCGGGGCAACACTTCGGCATCGAGAAAGGCCTGGACCTCCCGGGCGATGCCCGCGCCCTCATCGGAGAGGGAAAGATCCAGGTCGGCGGGCTGAAGCATGTCCGCACCATAGACGGGCCGCACCGACCACAAAAGAGCCAATTGGCCCCTCCCGCCCGGTACCAAGTGATGTCTCTGGCTAGGTTTGCGGCTGGCGCCTGGCGGCCTGGAGGGCGGCGGTGAGGGTTTCACCGAGCATGTCGACCAGGATCTCTGGTGGTGTCCCGGTTTCCCTTGCTTCGTCCAGAACGGTTCCGAAGAAACCCAGGTAGCCCTTCAGGGCAACCCTCGCCAGGGTCGGCGGGTCTTCGGTCCCCAGCTGGTTCATTGAGACGGCGGCGACAACTACATCGACATAGCGGTCGATGGCTGCGCGGAGTTCCGGGTCGGCGGAGCCGCGGGCGAGTTGGTAGATCACCCAGGCATCGCTCGGTTCCATCGCGTGGGCGACCATCCGTGCGTTGTTGATGACCAGCCGCTCGGGTAGCGGGATCGACTCGTCGGTGACCCAGTCATCGGTCAGCGTGTGACCGGCCTGCTCGGCCACCGCCCTGACAAGGTCGCTCCTTCCCTCGGGGAAGTAGTGGTAGAGGAGGTTCCGGGTCACGTCGGCGTTGGCGGCAACTTCGTCGAGGCTGAAGTCGGCGAAGCCCTGCCTGGCCACTACCGGCGTGGCCGCAGCGATCAACTGGGCGCGCCGGGCATCCCGGGTCAGCCGGCGGGGGCCGCGCGCGGCGGCGGAAGCTTTCGGATTCACGGTTGGGGTCGGAGACACTGACATGATCGTACTACCCGCTCCAGACTATTTACGGAATATCAACTTGACAAAATCTCAATAGGCAGTATATGGTAGCGACAGAAAGCTTCAGATTCGAGGAGAGGGGAAAACATGCTCAAGCAGATTCTGTCCAGCGGTCCAGATGCAGGGAAAGGTCCGGCTCGAGGGAAAACCGGACACAGACGAGGTCGCAACCGGGCCTGGAAGCGACTTGCCGCTGTCCTGCTCGGGCTCGTTTCGATCTTCGCGCTGATCGGCGCGACGGCGAGCGCCGGCATCCACTATCTCCCGAAGAAGATCGCCCTTGAGACGAACGAGAAGTATGGCAAGGACTGCTTCTGGGCCCCGCCGAAGGGACTGGATTACGCCCATCTCCCGGGAGCGATTCCGATCCAGAATCCGAACCTGTACCCGGATGCCGGTTCGACCTACTTCGTCGCCCAGTACAAGCTGCCAGAAGGTGCGAGCCTCACCTTCCACGGCAAGTTCGGATACCAGCGGTACATGTCGTGGACGATTTTCGGTCGCCCCGGACAGCTCGGCCAGATCGGCGCGGGCGACCATATTCGTGACTTCATGATCAAGCCTGACAAGGGGTCGATGAATCCGTTCAGGCCGGGCGCGAACCGGATGGGCGGCCCGAGGAAGTACACGCTCCACATCGTTTCGGGGGACATCCCCGCCAAGCGGGCCCCGAACACCATCTACACCGAAACGACCGATCCCGACATCCGACTGGGGACGAGCATCCGGAACTACATTCAGGACAAGGGCAGGGACGGAACCGGTGATGCCGGGCTGCCCAAGCTGGTCTTGAACCTCGCCGACGGAACAAAGCTCCGCGGCCAGGCAGCCTGCGACATGCTCGATCCGATCGAAGACGTGAGCAAGTCCACTTTCCCGGCACCCCTCTGGAAGTCGCTGGTCGCGGCTTCGGCCGACCCGGTCAACGCCCCTGCGGTGAACCCGCCCCGATGGGAGAAGTTCTGGAATGCCCTCTACAACGTGGCCGGAGTCTTCATCGACGACGAGGCAGAGCGGCAGGCGACCTATCCGCCCACCCTTGGTGGTGGCTTCCAGAACAACCCTGATACCAGCTACATGCTGACCCCGGTCAGCCTCAATTACGGGCCACTGATCAGTTTCTCGGGCAAGATGCCGACCTTCCCGAAGACCCTCCCCGCCGCGAAGAAGTGGAGCCCCAGGAACTACCAGGTTCGCTACTGGTCCCTGTGCGCGGGCTCATCACCGGTATCCGGCCTCGGCTATGACTGTGTCTATGACCAGCAGGTGCCGCTCTCGAAGGGCCGCCGCTACACGCTGGTAGTAGGCCGGCCGCAAGACCGGCCCCCCAACGCAAGACCGGCCTGCGGCTACCAATGGATCAACTTCGGGGCTGGAGAAAACTACGACGACCCGGCGGCAAGGGACTGGATCGGCACCATGTACATGCGGTTCATGGCGGCAGACCCATCGTTCAAACAGGCGCCGCAGCGGGTCAAGACCCCCGGAACGGAAAAGCAGGTCATGGGCCCGTACTTCCCGACCTCGAAGTACTGGACCAAGGCCGCCTTCAGCAAGCTCGGATGCAAGGCAAAGTGAAGTTCCGGGCTGGTCTCGGCGTCATCGCGGTCTCCCTGCTCGCGGCCCTGGCAACCATGCCGGCGGCCGCGACAGCGGGGCGGGGTGACATGGTTGACGGCCGCTTCAGCACCTGCTTCTGGAACTACGGTGCCTTTGGAGTGAACGACTTCAACATCGCCTACCCAGATGCCGGCGCGACCTACTGGGCGGCCGGTTTCCGTCGGCCTCCCGGTTCGAAGCTGACCCTGAGTGGCCGGTTCCCGCATTCGCGCTATATGGCGATCCAGTCCTACGACATTCTTGGCCGCGGGGTCGACGGTCTGGCCGACTACCAGATCAACCCGGACCCGGGGTCGGTCAATCCGTTTCGTCCGGGCGCCAGCCGGACCGCCCGCAAGCGGAGCTACAACGTGAATGTGATCGATGCGAAGAACCCCGGTCTCCCCCTCGAAGCTTTCGATGGGGAACCGCGTCGCAACTCGATCTATGTGATCCCGGATGCCGGGCCGATCACCGAGAACGTCGATTCGCAGACCTTCGAGCTGAACCTCCTCATGATGCGCGTCTACGTGCCGGACAAGGGGACCGACCTGACCGGCGGGGTCGGCCTCCCGGAGCCCACGCTGACCCTTGCCAACGGCACCGTGCTCAAGGGGCAGGCGCTCTGCGATGCGGTCGAT
>JBGAOF010000171.1:0-4592 GCA_044221915.1 Solirubrobacterales bacterium | reverse complement strand
CGTTGCTGACCGCCCTCGACGAACCGCTGGTGCCGGGGCTCGTCGACGACTGAGTTCTGACTGTTGATAGGTGTGCCCCTCAGGAAAGGAACCGTGGACTCGCAAGGGTCTGCTCCGAGTTTGGTTGCCATTCTTCCAGTGCGAGGCAATCCTCGCACATCAGGTGTCAACAAAACAAGGGGCAGACCCGTCAGACTACTGATCCGCTTCGAACTGTTTTCGAAGAACGTCGATCACTACCGGCGAGCCGTCACGCTCCACGGTCCATGCTCCCCATCCGGCAACGGAGTAGCCAAGAACACGCTTGGCAGCAGTCGAAAGGGCAGTGAACCGTTCGCCGTCGAGGTCCAATGTTCCGTCGCTATTGACCTTGGCACGATGAGAAGCCTTGCTGCTCACTTTCGGGGTGAGGATTTCTCCAGCTTTGAGGTCTCCGGAATCGATGAGCATCTTGAGGGTGACCTCTGAACGTCCCTTTGGTGAGGCCTTCGAAGGCAGATCCTCGCTCGTGCCCGACGTCGGATTGCTTACCTCTTCTTGCTGCTTTGCTTTGGCAGACGATTGGCGGTACTTGTCACGCAAACTGGCCAGTGTTACGAGATCTCCGGTTCCAGACGGAGCACCCCAAAAATCCCAGCCAGGTTCGGACTTGTTGCCGCTTGCTTCTATTGCCGCAGGGGATACCGCAGCGAACTTCTTGCCGTTCACCTCCAGAGAACCGTCCTCGCAGACAAGGGCTTTCGCGGTGACACCGCTTCGGAATGATTCGAGAAGAGTCCCGGGTGAAAGGAAGCCCTCGTCAATGAGATCCTTGAGGCTTTCGCTGTAGTACTTGCGCTTTGTCCCCTTCGTCTCGGTGGGCTTCTGGTCGATGGTGTCCGGCGAAAAGCCGGCTGCTCGCAGAACTGCCATCACCGGTCTGATGAACCGCTCCAGGGCGTCCTCTTCCTGGCTTGTCAGAGTGTCATCGCCAGGTTCATTGCGGTTCTCTACCTCGGCTGCCACTGCATTTCCGAGGACGTTCCAGAACCGGCCCTCCAAGTAACCGATTTCAGAGCCGTTGAATCCATTCGATTCACTGACCACGATAAGTGCTCGATTCCACCAGTCCTTCTCGCGATTGTGAGCCTGAATACGACTGACTACGGTGCTTGACTTGACGGCAGCCTTACCGACATAGGCGTGATAGCTGCTGGCGCTTTTCCCAGGGCCAAAGAGAAAGTAGATGCCCTTGGTCTTCCAGATTGCGGGGAGGCGGTGGAGCGATTCACGATCCACGAGGGTCATGCGCAGGCCGGAGTGACGTACTTCCAACTCGATCGGATCAAGGCTTGATCCCGGGACTAGCATTCGGACTTCCGTGAGTTCGCTCCCCATCAAACGATCCTATCCGTCTGCCCGGAATTATCCGATGAGGTTGAAGTTCGGCTCGGCTGGACGATCTCGAGTCCTCCCGCGGCTGGCTGGGTTCGTGCGACCTTCGCCGGAGGAGAGAGGTCGATTCGGGTTCGTTCGCTGAAGGCCTCGAGGTCTTTGATGTGGGTTTTCTCAAGGGCCTTGACGAGATCTTCCTGGCGGGGCTGGCCGAGGACGGAGCGGTAGAGGACCAAGGATCTGAGTAGTGACCCAAGCCTGGCCTCGTCGCGGCTCAGGGACATCGCCATCACATGCCGTTCGATGAGGGAGGGCTCGGAGCCGCTGGCCTGCCCGTCCGGAGTAAAAATCCAGAACGGCCAGAGTTCGGTCTGGTTCTCCGGGCGATTTTCGACTCCCAGTTTGAACAGCTCTTCCCAGACATCGGCTTCAAAGGAATGCTGCGAGTTACGCAGGACGGTTTCCCCGAATGTCGAGGCCAGGTTCCGGCGCACCGCATGGTTCTTGTAGCGATGAACCCGGCCCTCGCGCTGTTCGAGGTCCACCGGGTTCGAAGGCAGGTTCCAGTGGACGATCGCGTGGCAGTAAAGATGGAAATCAAGGCCCTCCTGGCCGACCGAGGTCGAGGTCAGCATGAACGGCCAGAACGGACTGTTGAAGGCCGCCCGGACATGCTCCACCCGCTCGACCTCATTGCGGTCATCGCTTTGACCCTTGATGAACGGGATCGCAAACCGGGTCCGCAGATTCTTGCTCTGGCTTTCGATGTTCCCGTTCCCGTCAACATCGAAAAATCCCGCCGAAGCCGTGGTGGTTCTCAGCCCGATAGCTTCCGTCATCTGATCGGCAATTGCTTCGGTGACCGAACCCTCATCTTCCTCCGAGCCGACCCCGAGCTGTTCCAGGGCGAGATGGGCGAACTCGTCAAGCGTCGCCTGGAGGTTGCCGGAAATGCAGTACTCCAGGCATTCGCGCCAAAGCGCGTCACCACTGCCCAGGTTTCCGGTCCGAAGACTCCGGAGAAGGTGGGTCGCATGGGGGAGGTTGAAAAGCGCCCTGATCGCGAGCCCTATCCGCAGGCCACCGATTCGATTGCCCATCGAACTTTGGCGCGGACCTGGGGTGCTGTTGCGGGCAAGTGCCCGGAAAGCGTTGTTGCCGAAGCCGCCCAGGGCGAGGCGGGCCATCACCTCGGGGAGGTCATCAGGCTGGGCACCTAACCCCGAGTTGTCGTCAAGTAGCTCCTCGGCTGCCTTCAAGCACCTTGCCCACTGGGTATCGGTACCGTCTCCTTCGTCCGGCTCTTCGTCACCCCGGAATGCCGGGTCATGGTTTGACATCGCCTGAATGAACTGCCGGGTACCTTCGTCATCGGCCTCGAAATCGAGCAGGATCGGTGCTGCCCAGTACCAGGCCTGGTCAACGGGTCCGGCAGCGTGGCTTCCTGTTTCCAGGCCAGCGAGTCGATCTTTCAATTCATCGGCCAGGCGGCGAGAGATTTCCGTGCTGTCCATCTGGCCGTCCGGCCCGGTGACGAAACGGAGCGGATCGCCTGCCGAAGCCAGCTCCCGACTCGGGTAGACAAGAGCGAAAGGCGGCGAAACCCGTTGGTTCCTGAACAGAGTCTTGAGGCTGCCGGCGGTGCGGGCCTGATCGGAGTAGGAGTGAGACCCCCGGCCCCCGGCTTCGAACAGTTCCTGTTCGACGAGATAGCTGAGAACGGAAGAAATCGCCTTTGGAACCACCATCCAGTTCGAGAACACGAGCCGCTTGGTGAAACGGTCGGCCCCCGGGTGGGCGAAAGGCCCGGACGGACGGTAATAGGGCATTGACGGGTTGAGCCAGAGCAGCCTCGAAGCACCGGCTTCCTCGATTTCGCGCCAGAGTTCCCTCAGCCTCGCGTTGCCAGGGTCAATCTTCTCGAGGCGCTCGATGGTTCCACGGTCGAGCACTCCGGGCGAGCCATCGCGGAGGCTGTCAGAGAACTCGTCGGCCTCGCCCAGCTCGATGCAATCGGAGAGGACCCGGTTGAACTTGTATCCGTCCATCATGTTCAGCAGGTACGGCGAGGACTTCCAGAACTCGATCAGGTCCGCGACGTTCAGGTTCCTTCCGATGTCCTGGACGGCAAGGTAGCCAAGGATGTCCTCGGCTTCGAGGTCTTGATCCTCATGATCGATCTGCCCGAGCATCCCGTCCCGGTTGGTGGTTGCTCCGAGCCGCTCGGTCCGGCACATCACCTTGAGCAGGATTTCGCGGATCTCATCACCAGCCGGCTCTTCCCCGGTTCGGGCGCTGGCCTGCCCGAGCATCAGATCCCGCTGGTCCCGGAAGAGCCTCTGGAGTTCGTCGACTTTGCCTCGGTCATCGAGCAGAAAAGACACGGTCTCGGTGAATGACTTGTGGTGTGAGGAATCGGGATCCTCGGAGTCAACCCCGAATGCCGTGTAGGGGGTGGCTGAAAGCAGCAGGGTCCGGGCGTGTTCGCCGGTCAGTTCATCCTTGTAGCCGAAGAGCTGGTGGGCGAGCTCGCCCGCATCGGAGGTGGGGTGGCCGCTCTCGTCAACTTCGAGGAGGTGCTGGAACCGCTGGAACTCGTCGAGGATGACCAGGTCCGGTTCGAGCGCGTCAACGCAGCTTTTTGCGAGCACCCGCCGAAGCTGGTCGATCAGCCGATGTTGCGCACGTCGGCCTTCTTCCGGAGCCCGGTCCCACTGGCGGCGCTGGAAGAAATCCCGGGTTGATTCGAAGTGCTCGCGCAGGGATGTCCTGGCGACGTTCTCGAGGAAGCCCTCCTTGAGTTGTGAATCAATTTCCGAGTCGGATTCGATCTGCCTGATGTCGCCGATGAAACCGTCACGGTTTCGCTGGTGGCAAAAGACATTGATCGGTGCCATTCGGTCTCCGAGATCCCAGGCCTCCCGGAGCATCAGGTAAAGCAGCGCGCGTTCTTCGCTTGTTCCGGTCGCCGAATGGCGGGAAAAGGAGGTGCCAGGGGTCAAGGAGATGAAATTGAGCTTGCGCTTCTGAAGGTCGTGAATGGTCCGGGGCAGCAGGGTCAGTCTCGTGGCCCGGGTGAAGCCGGTTCCACCTTCGATCTGGAGTTTCCGGATGTTCTGGCTGGCGATCGCGGCGTTCGAACAGATGTAGACAACATCGATCCGGTCCACGTCAATCCAGAGTTCGTCGACCAGCCTGGCCGTGACCCCGCGGGCAAC
>JBGAOF010000170.1:0-4637 GCA_044221915.1 Solirubrobacterales bacterium | reverse complement strand
GCCGCCGATCGGGAAGACGAGCAGCAGGCCGAAGACCGCGGCCAGGACGAGCAGGCCGATCATCAGCCACTCGCTGTCCTGCCCGGCGACGATCGCGACACCACAGGCGATCGCGCCGCCGAGAACGAGGCCGCTGACCGGGAGCTGGAGCACGCCGAGCGTCCGCGGCTTGCCGTCGACGAGCTCCTGCAACTTGGCGAAGGCGACGTTCGACCCCCAGAAGGAGATTGAACCGATGACCATGGCCAACAGGGTGGGGATCATCACTTCAAGCGAGACGCTCGGCCCGCCGACCTGGGCCACGATCCCTTCCGGTGCCATCCCGTGGATCGCCGCAAGTCCCTTCAGGACACCGGTCATCTCGGCGCCCTGATGGATCCAGTGCCGGTATTCGGACCAGGCGATCAGGGCGATGGCCCCACCGCCGAGGCCGTTGTAAAGCGCGACCATCTGCGGCATTTCGGTCATCTTGACCCGCTTGGAGGCGACGGTCCCGACGATTGTGCCCAGCAGAATGCCGACGATGATTATTCCCCAGTTGCCGATTCCCTCAAGCAGCAGGGTCGTGACGACAGCGATCGCCATACCGATGGCGGCAACCGAGTTTCCGCGGCGTGCGCTGGTCGGGTGCGTGCCTAGCTTGATCCCGAAAATGAACAGCGAGAAGCTGACGATGTAAAGAATCGCGACCAGCGACGAATCGGGCGCCAGGGCAGCGAGAAGCGGACTCATGAGCCGGTCTCCGTCGAGTCAGCGGCGGGATCGCCAGCGGCCGTTTTCGCCGGCTCCACCGGTTCAGGCTTCTTCTTTTTCGGGCCGAACATCTCCAGCATCCGGTCGGTGACCAGGAAGCCGCCGACGATGTTGATCGTGCCGAAGACGATGGCGATGAAGCCGATCAGCTCACCGAGGAAATCGTCGGCGTAACCGACCACGATCAGCCCGCCGAGCAGGACGATGCCGTGGATCGCATTGGTCTGCGACATTAGCGGGGTATGCAGGGTCGTCGGGACCTTGGAAATCACCTCGAACCCGACGAACACCGCGAGCACGAAGATCGTAATCTCGGTTACGAGATCCATCAGCGGGCGGTCCTCTCTCCGCGGATCTCACCTTCGTGGGTGATCGTCGCGGCATCGATGATGTCGTCCTCGAGATTCAGGGTGAGCCCGCCTTCCTCCGTGATCATCAGGGCAAGCAGGTTCTCGAGGTTCTTGGCATAAAGCTGGGAGGCGTGGCCGGGCAGCTCGGAGGCGAGGTTCTTCGGGCCGACGATCTTCACCCCGTCCTTGACGACGGTCTCTCCCGGTTCGGTGAGTTCGCAGTTGCCACCGGTCTCGGCGGCGAGGTCGAGGATGACCGAGCCGGGGGCCATGTTGGCGACCCCGGCGGCCGTGACCAGGGTCGGTGCAGCACGGCCCGGGATCGCGGCGGTGGTGATGATCACGTCCTGCCGGGCAGCGTTCTCGTCGATCGCGTCGCGTACCTGCTGGTTTTCCTCGTCGGTCAGAGGCCGGGCGTAGCCGCCTTCGTCCTCCGCGTCGGGAATGAAATCGAGTTCAAGCGGGCGGCCGCCGAGCGATGCGATCTGTTCCCAGGCGGCACGGCGGATGTCGAAGCCGGTCACGATCGCTCCGAGGCGCTTGGCGGTGGCCACGGCCTGGAGGCCGGCAACTCCGGCTCCGAGCACGAGCACCCGTACCGGGCGGATTGTCCCGGCGGCGGTGGTCAGCATGCCCCAGAAGCGGCCGGACTCGCGGGCCGCTATCAGGGTCGCGGCATAACCCGCCGCGGTCGCCTGGGAGGAAAGGGCATCCATCGCCTGGGCGCGGGTGGTCCGTGGGATCAGCTCCATCGCCATTGAGGTCACGCCGGCGCCGGCGAGAGCCTGGTTGGTTTCGGCCGATGTCAGCGGAGAGAGATGGCTGACCAGGTACTGGCCCTGCCGGAGCTCGCCGATCTCGCTCCCTGTCAAAGGGGCCACATGGAGGATCAGGTCGGCCGATAGTGCTTCGGCACGGGAACCAACCGTCGCCCCGGCTTCCGTGTACTGGGAGTCGGGATGGCCGGCCGAATCTCCGCATCCCGATTCGACGACGATTTCGACGCCCTCGGTCTTGAGGAGAGATTTGACCGACTCGGGAACCAGGGCAACCCTGTTTTCCCCGTCAGCAGTTTCTTTGGCAACACCGATTTTCATGGACAAGGCTGAAGCAGGTTATGTGAATCGGGCCGGAGGTGGCGGCTCGCTCAGCCGTTGGCGAGCGCGGCCAGCCGTTCCACGGTGTGCTTCATCTGATCGACATCCGGATGGACGGGGGTGGCAATCAACCGGTCGATGCCGTTGGCGCGGAACCGGCCCAGCCGCTCGGCCACCTCGGCTTCGGTGCCGATCAGCGAGACCGCGTTCACCATCTCGTCCGGCAGCGCCTTGAAAGCACCTTCCTTGTCACCGGACTGGAAGCGCTCCTGGACTTCATCGGCGACATCTCCGAATCCGAAGCGGTGGGAAAGATCAACATAGAAGTTGGTCTTCTTTGATCCCATGCCGCCCAGATAGAGCACGAGCCCCATTCGCACGGTGTTTCGTGCCGCTTCGAGATCGCCGTCGATCGCAACCTGGACCGAGGGGGATATCTCCAGGTCCGCCCGGCTTCTTCCACTTGCCGCCAGGCCCTTTTCGATGTGTTCGCCCCAGGCTTCCTCGAACTTGTCAACGCTGAAGAAGATCGGGATCCAGCCGTCGGCTACCTCGGCCGCAATCTCAACCGAACGACGCCCGATTGCTCCGAGGAAAATCGGGATGTGGTTGCGAAGCGGGCGGAAATTGAGCTTGAGGGGTTTGCCCTGGCCGCCGGGCAGCGGTAGCTGGTAATGCTCACCCTGATGGTCGAGCTTGCCCTCCCGGGCGATGATCTCGCGCACCACTTCCACGTATTCCCTGGTCCGTCCCCAGGGCTTGCCGTAGGGCACCCCGTACCAACCTTCGGAAACCTGTGGCCCCGAGGGGCCGAATCCGAACATGAAGCGGCCGTTGGAGAGGTAATCGATACTGGCGCCCGCCATCGCCGCAGCGGCGGGCGGACGGGCAGGTACCTGCATGATCGCCGCACCGAGGTTGATCTTCTCGGTCTGTGCGGCCAGCCAGGCGAGCACGGTCACACAGTCGGACCCGTATGACTCCGCTACCCAGACCGATTCGTAGCCGACGCCTTCGGCGAACTTCACCGCCTCGATCGCATCGTTGCCGCGGGGACCAATGCCCCAGTACCCGAGATACAGCCCAAGTTTCAGTGACATGCGGAGCAGCCTAACTCATCGGAACAAATCTCGTTTCTGTACCGAACCTGCCTGACCCGGCGTCCGCCCCACCGACCGGTAACAATCAACCCGTGAGCGAAACCGCCACCCGGACACTTCCCGGCGACGGACCCGGCACCGGCCTCACCGCCGCCGAGGCCGCCGGCCGCCTGCGCCAGCTCGGCCCGGCCGAGCCTCATTCATCGAGATCGGTCTCGAGCATCGTCGCCGCCAATGTCTTCACTCTCTTCAACCTGATCATCGGCATCTTCTTCGTTCTGGTTCTCTCGCTGAGCCTGATCGCCGATGCCCTCTTCGGGATGATCGCGATCGTCAACACCTGGATCGGCATCCGCCAGGAACTGAAAGCAAAGGAGACTCTCGACCGTCTGGCGGTGCTGGTCGCGCCGCGAGCCGAAGTGATCCGGGACGGGGCGGCTCTGGAATTGCTGGCCGACGAGGTGGTGCCCGGCGACCTGGTCCGGCTCGCCCCCGGCGACCAGCTTGTGGCCGACGGCCGGATGGTCTCCTCCCGCGGACTCGCGGTCGATGAATCGATGCTCACCGGGGAATCGGATCCGATCGGCAAGGCAGCCGGCGACGAGGTTCTTTCCGGGGCATTCGTGATCTCCGGATCTGGCTTTTGCGAAGTAACCGCGGTGCGGGAAGAAAGCTACGCCGGACAGATAGCCGGGGAGGCGAAAGCATTCCGGCACCCGCCCTCCCCGCTCCAGGAAGAGGTCAACCGGGTGATCCTCGTCTGCACGTGGGTTCTTCTGCCGCTGGCTGTGCTGCTGATCGGTTCCCTGGTTATCCGCAACGTCGGCCTGGTCGAATCGGCCCAGACGGCGACCGCCGGGCTGATCACCCTGATCCCGGAGGGTCTCGTCCTGCTCATGAGCGTGACCTTCGCGGTTGCCGCGGTGAAGATGGCCCGGCGGGACACCCTCGTCCAGCAGATGAGCGCAACCGAATCCCTCGCCTCGGTTGACACGATCTGTGTCGATAAGACGGGCACCCTCACCGACGGGGAGCTGGCAGTGGTCGAGATGGTTCCGGCCGATTCGCAGGATGCTTCGCTGGCAGCCCGGGAGCTAGGTCGCTTTGCGGCAAGCGCCGGTGATCGCAACCTGACCCTGGAGGCGATCGCGGAACATTTTCCGGCCGATCCGGAGACGGTCACCGGCGAGGTCGCGTTCTCCTCGGAATGGAAGTGGAGTGCCTTGACCTTCGGTCAGGGAGGCTCGGCGTACAGCCTGGTTCTGGGCGCGCCGGACCTGATGATTTCCTCCGGAGCGTTGACCCTCGACGGGAACCTCGCCGGGAAGCTGGCCGTC
>JBGAOF010000016.1:17541-17785 GCA_044221915.1 Solirubrobacterales bacterium | reverse complement strand
CTCTTTCTCTGGGTTGCCCGGATGATCATGACCGGACTCGAATTTGCCGGTGACATTCCATTTCGGGATGTCTACGTCCATTCGGTCATCCAGGCGAGGGACGGCCGGCGCATGTCGAAGAGCCTCGGCACCGGAATTGACCCTCTTGAGGAGATCGACGAGCATGGGGCCGACGCGCTCCGGTTCGGTCTGCTGGCGATGTCATCCACCCAGGATGTTCGCTATTCCGATGCCAAGGTCCAGC
>JBGAOF010000016.1:0-17531 GCA_044221915.1 Solirubrobacterales bacterium | reverse complement strand
GAAGATCGCAGCCCGGTGGCCGACCCGATTGCGCTGGAAGATCGCTGGATCTCCTCACGGCTCGAGAACACAATCGGGACGGTATCCGCGCTGCTTGACAAATACGACTTCGCCCATGCCGCGCAGGAGCTTTATTCCTTCGTCTTTTCCGACCTTTGCGACTGGTATCTCGAGATCGCCAAACCCCGGATCTACGACGAAGATCCGGAGATCTCCCGGGTTCTGCTTTCCACGCTGGAGCGCACTCTCGCCCTCGTCCATCCGGTGATGCCGTTCGTCACCGAGGCGATCTGGGCATACCACCCCTATCGGGAAGGGCATCTGGTCATCCATCCTTTCCCGCAGGCTGATCCGTCGAAGGTCAGCGAGTCAACGGAAGAACAGGTGGGGCAGGCCATCGCCCTGACCCGCCAGTTCCGGGGCTGGCGGGACATGGCAGGAGTGCCGCCGAAGATTGTTCTGGGAGCCAGCGGCAATCCCGCTTCGATCCCCGAATTCGTCTCCCGCCTGGGTCGGATCGATATCGGCCCCGGTGACGGGGATGTGGTTGCCACGGTCGCCGGGTTCGGTATCAGGTCCTCGGATGAGCTTGACATGGCAGCGATCACGGCGAGAATCGAGGCCCGACGGGTGAAGGTCGCGGCCGAACTTGGAAAGGTCGAAAGCAAGCTCGCCAACGAGCGTTTCGTTGACAATGCCCCGGCCGAGGTGGTGGCCGAGGAACGGACAAAGGCCGACCGTCTGCGGGTCGAGCTCGAGGAACTGGGCTGAGCGGAAAATGAGCGGTGCCGGCGACACCGCCGACATCCGGGGAAACGTGGAGGGTTTCGACGTCGACCGTTTCCTGAACTCGCTGGAGCCGATCGGCTGGAAGCTCGGCCTCGAACGCATGGAAATGCTCAGTGAAGAACTCGGGCGCCCCCAGGATTCCTACGCGACAATTCATGTTGTAGGGACCAACGGAAAATCATCCGTTTCGCGCATGATCGCCGCGATCTGTGAGGCCCACGGACACCGGGCCGGTTGCTCGGTTTCCCCCCATCTCGCCCGCTGGTCGGAGCGTGTGGTGGTGTCGGGAGAGGAGTTGCCGGAGCTTTTCAGCGCCTGTGTCCGACAGGCGGCCGAGGCCGCCGCAAGGGTGAACTCACGGCTCGACGGCGAACAGGTGACCCAATTCGAGCTGTCGGCGGCGGCGGCCTTTCTCACGCTGGCGGAGGCCGGTGTAGAGATCGCCGCAATCGAGGCGGGGCTTGGCGGTCGCCTGGACGCAACCAACTCGATTCACTCGATGGCCACCGTTCTCACCTCGATCGGCCTTGACCACACCGAGTACCTGGGGGAGACCGAAACCGGGATCGCGAGTGAGAAGCTGGCGGTTCTGCGGCCGGGGACAACCCTTGTTCTGGGGCCGGTTTCCGCCGAGGTCCGGGAACTAGCAAGGAAGGCCGCTGCTGACCGTGGCTGCGGGCTGGTCGAGGTCGACCCGGAGCGGCCAGGCGACCCGGAGGCGAGTGCCGCCGCAGGGCGCGGTCCGGGCGGCTTCCAGCGAGTGAACTTCTCGGTCGCGACTGTGGCGGCAGCCTGTTACCTCGGCGAGATTGTTCCCGGGAAGGCTGCCGAGGCGGTCGCCGGGATGG
This sequence comes from Solirubrobacterales bacterium, assembly GCA_044221915.1. Lineage (GTDB taxonomy): Bacteria > Actinomycetota > Thermoleophilia > Solirubrobacterales > 70-9 > 67-14. The sequence goes on along the minus strand of JBGAOF010000016.1, from coordinate 15,894 downwards.
TGATCCACGGTCGGCTGGAACAGCTCGACGATGACCCGCTGACACTCGCCGATGTCGCGCACAACCCGGCCGGGGCCCACGCCCTCGCTTCCTCGCTGCCGGAAATCACCGGGCCGGGGCCGGTGATCGGGGTGATCGGAGTGCTCGCCGGCAAGGACGCGCCGGGAATGATCAGCGAACTCGCCGGATCGCTTGACTACGCCGTTTTTACCGGGCTGCCGCCAGCGGCCCTCGCCGCTTGGGGCAGGCCCGGAGCCAGCGCCTGGGATCCGGAGGAGCTGCGGCGGATCGCCGGCGAACTGGGGCTGAAGGGGGAAACAGCCCCAACCCCGGCGGCCGCTCTCAAACGGGCTCGAGCGTTCGCCCGGCGGCGGGGCGGGGCGGTGATAATCACCGGCTCCCACTTTCTTCTGGCACCGGGTGAGGAGTCATGACGCGGGTCCCCGGCCACGGGTAACGCCTGTCATCCGCGGACCGCAGAGTGTGATTTCCGCCGGTTATGTCACGATTAGCAGGTGAATCGTCAGACTGGCTCCCAATTGCTGTCGATGATGGCGCTGGTCGCTGCGGTCGTGGCGATCGTCATCCTCGTCTTTTTCGGCATTGGGTACCTATTCGGAAGGATGTTCCTCTAGCTCGCCATGCCTCTCGCCATCTTCGGAATCGAAAACACTGCCCTGAACCTGGCCGCGACCCTGGTGGTCCTGATGCTGGTCGCGATCTGGATCGCCCTCATCGTCTTCACCTTTACGGACGCTCGCCGCCGCATCGCCGATCCGTTTCTGGTCGGTTGCGCCACTGCGGCGTCGTTCTTCCCGTTCGTCGGCACCCTCGTCTACACGATTCTCCGGCCTCCGGAATTTCTCGAAGACATCCGTGAACGGGAAACAGACATCCAGGAATCCGAGGTTCGGCTGCGCCACCTCAAGCACAACTCTTGCCGCAAATGCGGATCACCGGTGGAGAGCGACTTCATCCGCTGCCCGGCCTGCCGCAGCCGCCTGAAGGAACCCTGCCCGTCCTGTTCAAAGCCGGTTGGCCTGAACTGGAAGGTCTGTCCGTACTGCGAGACCACACTGATCGCGCCGAAGCGCTCCTCGCGCAGCGGATCGAGGCGACCCAAGGGTGAACCCTCAAAGTCCAGGGGCGAGGGGTCCGACCGGAGCGCCCGCTCCGGCAAGGAGCCGGCCGGGAAGCCGTCCCGTGCGTCCCGCCCATCGTCAAAGGGGGGAAACGACGGTGAGCCCACCAGGCGCAAGTCCGCTTCTTCCTCAGGCGGGGATGAGCCGACCCGTGCTCCGCGTTCGGCCAGACGGCGGATTCAGGTCGGCGACGACGAGAAGTCGGAGCCGATCAACCGCGGCGAGAACTGAACCGCGGCCCGGGAACCAGTCCGGGAACCAGCATCAACACCAAATCAGATAGGAAGCAACAGACATGTCCCAGACCCTCATCCTGGTCAAGCCCGACGCCTTCGAGCGTGCTCTGACCGGTGAAGTCCTCGCCCGTTTCGAGCGCAAGGGCCTCAGAATCGCAGCGCTCAAGAAGATGACCGCCACCGAGCAGATCGCCAATGAGCATTACGCCGAACACAGTGAGAAGCCCTTCTTTGGTGAGCTGGTTGACTTCATAACCGGCGGCCCTCTCGTAGCCGCGGTTCTCGAAGGGGAGGAAGCCGTCAAGGCGGCCCGGCAGTTGATCGGGGCCACCAATCCGGTCGAGGCCGCCCCCGGGTCGATCCGCGGCGATTTCGCCCTCGAGGTCACCTTCAACATGGTTCACGGCTCGGATTCGGATGAGTCCGCGGCCCGTGAGATCGCAATCTGGTTCCCGGAAGGTATCTGAGTCCCGGTATCGGCCCGGCGCGGCTTTGCCGCCCGGGCCTTCGCATTGCCCGGTTGATGCCGGGCTAGGATCCGGGCGTGGCAGTTTCCGGAAAAGTCCGTCGCGAAGACGTCATCAGGCTGGCCCGCCGGCGCTACCTGGCTGGCGAAAGGATTGACATGCAATCTCTGGCGGCCGAGTTGGGGATCGGCCGGACAACCCTTTATCGCTGGGTCGGGGATCGCAACGTCCTGATCTCGGAGATGCTCTCGGAAATGGTCGTCGAGGTGATTGCCGGAGCGCTCAGGGAAGCAGAAGGCTCAGGGCTCGACCGGACGGTCGACGGCATGCGCCGGTTCATGGTTACAACCTCCGGTTTTGCCCCGCTCCGGCATCTTGTCCAGAGCGAACCTGAACTCGGTCTTCGGGTAATGCTGGCTCCGGGCTCGGAGGTTTCAATGGCGATCAGCGCCGGGCTGAAGCAAGAGCTGGAACGGGTTCGGCCCGGCTGGTCGGGAGAGAAGGCCGCCGAGCTGGCCGATGTGATCACCCAGATCGGCATGGCCTACGAGTGGGGAAACATCGCGGTTCACTCGGAACCACAGATTGACCGGGCGATCCGTGCGATGGAAGTCCTGATCCAGGCGGCCGATTCAACTTGAGATTCGTACTGGCGTCCGGCTCTCCCCAGCGCAGGGAGATTCTCGAAAGGCTCGGAATCGGGTTTGAGGTGCGGGTATCGGGTGTGGAAGAGACCACCCGGGGCGATCCTGCCGAAGTGGTACTCGCAAATGCGTTGCTGAAGGCCCGGGCGGTCGCCGACGGGGTTCCCGGCGAGTTGGTGATCGGTTGCGACACCGATGTGGTTCTGGAAGATCGCGTGATCGGCAAGCCGGAGGATGAAGGCCAGGCCCGTGAACACCTCGCCCGGCTCTCTGGCCGCAGCCACCGGGTCCTGAGCGGCCTGGCCATTGTCGGGCCGGGTGATGGCCCGCCCAGGACCGGGCTTGCCGAGTCGACAGTCAGGTTCCGGGAGCTCGGGCCGGCCGAGATCGAACGCTACGTCGGCAGTGGTGAGTGGCGCGACCGGGCGGGCGGTTACGCAATACAGGGCCGGGGATCGGCGCTGGTGGCCGCGGTCGAAGGCGACATCTCGAATGTCATCGGCCTGCCCGTCGGGCTGCTGCTGGATCTGGCTCCAGAGCTGGATTTATGAACCAGTAAGCTTGCCCGGGCAGGCTTTCCCGACCTGCAATCTGGCCCGCAGCCTGCTCCCCGGGGGGCGGCGGTGCCGCCAAGCTGAGAAAGTCGCCGGTCCGGGTTAAATCAGCCCCGTAACCAGCAATCTGCCCATCCGCGCAGGACATCAACCCAACCTCCACCATCAATCATGTACCGCAAGCAAGTAAGACGCCGACGGGCCGTACTCATCGGCCTGGTCCTGCTTGGCTTTCTGCTGCTTACGATTACCTTTGGCAACGGGGCGGGGGGGATCGGCGGCACCCTGGGGACCGTCCTCGACCCGGTCACCAATGCGGCCTCCCGGGTCTTCAAGCCGGCCCGCGACCTTGCTAACTGGTTCGACGAGACGATGGCCGCCCGTGGCGACAGGGAACGGCTCGAGCGCGAGCTCGAGGAGGCTCGCGGCAAGGCTGTGGCGGGGGAAGTGGCGCTTGAAGACAACCGGCAGCTGCGCAAGCTCGTGGGTCTCAAGGAAGCAGGCCGGATCCCCGACAGCTATGACCCCGTCACCGTCAACGTGACCGGCCGCTCACCCACGGTGTGGTTCACAACCGTAAGCGTTGACGCCGGAACGGCCGACGGCGTGGAAATCAACGATCCCGTGATCAGCGGTGACGGACTGGTCGGCAGGATCAGCTCGGTCAGCCGTTCCGGTTCGGTAGTCACCCTGATCTCCGACAGCTCCAGTGCGGTCTCCGCGATGATTCTGCCGGGCGGCGCCCAGGGGGTAGCCAGATCGAAGCTCGGCGACCCGCAGACCCTGGTCCTTGAATTCCTCGACGAGACAAAGAACGTGAGTGCCGGGCAGACGGTAGTCACTTCCGGCTGGCGGAGCGAGGGTCTCTCCTCGCTATACCCGCGCGGCATTCCGGTCGGTGAAGTGAGCCGCGCCCCGATCGACGAGCGGGAAGCCATCCAGACCGTCGAAGTCCGACCCTTTGCCGATCTCCGGAACCTCGATGTGCTCCAGGTTCTGACCGGGGGCAACCGGGGATGATCATCACCGCGAAATCCGCGGCCCGCATCGCGGCCCTGATCCTGCTTCTCACGGTCATGCAGGTTTCACTTTTCTCCCAGGTGGAGTTCCTCGGGACCTCGGTCTGGATACTGCCCGCCAGCGCCGCAATTTTCGGTCTCCTGGGGGGCAGCCTGATCGGCGCCAGCGTCGGTTTCGCGATCGGATTCTTCGCGGATGGCCTGACCGACGGCCCGTTGGGCAGCGCCTGTCTGGTCTTCATGGCAGCCGGGTATCTCGCCGGTGCCTATCGCGAAAGGGTAGATCAGCTCGACCGGCCCGCGATGCCGGTCATTTGTGGTCTGGCCACCCTCGGATCCAATCTGGCGCTGGGGCTATACACGGTGCTGGTCGGCTTCGATTCCTACCTCAGCCCCTCCCTGATGCCCGACCTGATCCTCCAGACGTTCTATGGTGTGTTGTTCGCCATTCCGCTCTACGCGCTGATTCACCGTGTTCTCAGACCAGCGCTGATTCATGAACCGGTTCGGCGTCGACCCCGGACCGCGCCCGATTCCTGGCTGGAAGACCTGGATTCACCAACCCGGCGCCGTCGCAAGGCATCCCCGTGAGAATTGAACCCGTAATCCCCAGGTCAAAACCAAGGCGCAGCCTCACCTCCCGGCGGGTTGCCGTTATCGGCGGTGTCGGCCTGGTCCTGCTCGGGATCCTCTTCTTCCGGCTCTGGTCGCTGCAGGTCGTAACCGGAGACAAGTACCTCGCAGAGGCGAACCAGAACCGGACCCGTGAAGTGCGGGTGCCGGCCCCAAGGGGAGAAATCCTTGACCGGGAAGGCAAGGTTCTGGTGGAGAACCGGACCAGCATGGCGCTTCAGCTTGACCCGATCGAACTCCCGTCCACGGTCGCGGATCGCCGCGAGCTCTATCGTCGGGTCGGCGACCTGCTTGGTCACGACGCAAGATGGGTCCATCACAAGGTTCGTGAATCTCTTCGAAACGATCCCCCCGGAAGTCCGATCACGCTCGATCAGGATGTCAATGACGATGTCGTTTTCTACCTGCAGGAGCATCAGGCGGAATTCCCCGAGGTAAGGGTGAACCGGATCTTCGTGCGCCGGTATCCGCAGGGGCTCACGGCCGCCCACATCCTCGGCAGCATCGGTGAAGTGACCGCCGAGGACCTGGCGAAAAACCCGGACAAGGATCTCGCCGCCGGCGACACGCTCGGCAAGACCGGGATTGAACAGACCTACGATGATCAGCTCCGGGGCAGTCCCGGCGACACCCGCCTGCAGGTGGACTCCACCGGCCGGATCGTCAGTCAGCTTTCCTCGACCACGCCGGAGCCGGGTGATTCCGTCCGGCTGGCAATTGACGGAAAGGTTCAGCAGGCTGGCGAGGCCTCGCTTCAGAGCATTGGCCTGCCCGGTGCATTTGTCGCCCTGGATGTGAACAGCGGGCAGGTCCTCGGGCTGGCCTCGAACCCGACCTTCGACCCCGCAATATTCACCCGCCCGCTCACCCAGAAGCAGGTTGACGATCTCTACGACGAGGATCTCGGGGCCCCGCTCTTTGACCGGGCGATCGGCGGTCAGTACGCGGTCGGCTCTATCTTCAAACCGGTCACCGCCCTGGCTGCACTTGATGGTGGCTTCATCACTCCCGACAAGGTGATCAACGATGCCGGGTCGGTCACGATCGCCGATCAGGAATTTGACAATGCCGGCAAGCAGGCCCACGGGCCGGTCGATCTGCGGCGGTCGCTCGAAGTCTCATCCGACGTCTACTACTACCTGCTCGGGGCGGACATGAACGGCACCCGCCAGCTACAGAACTGGGCTGGAAGCTTCGGTCTCGGAAAACCGACCGGCATTGATATCCCCGGTGAGTCAGAGGGTCTGGTCCCGACCCCAAAGTGGCTGAACGAGGCCCATCGCGAGATGCCCAACTATTACGACCCCTGGGTGATCGGCCAGAACATCCAGTTCGCGATCGGCCAAGGGTATTTTCAGGCCAGTCCGTTGCAGATGGCCGTGGCCTACGCCGCCCTGGGCAACGGTGGTGAAGTCCTCGAGCCACAGCTCATGCTTCAGACCGAAGATGCCGCCGGTCGGGTCGTGACCGAGGCCGAGCCCCGGGTGGTCGGAAACGTGCCGATTGATCCGAGGGACCTCATACAAGGTCTTTGGGGGCTTCCCGGTCAAGGTGGCCGGAAAGACGGGAACCGCCGAGCGGGCCGGCGAGGCCGACCAGGCCTGGTACGCCGTACTCGCCCCCTACCCGAACCCCGAGATAGCGGTGGTCGTGACGGTCGAACAGGGTGGCTTTGGCGCGGACACGGCCGCGCCGGTCGCGCTGCAGGTGCTTCAGGCGTATTTCGACAAACAGGCCCACGCGGTGGCGGGCGGAGCCGGGAGCGTCGAGTGATGGAGTCTTCCCGTTTCCCCGGAAAGACCACCGGCCACCGCCTGGGCCTGCTCGAGCGGGCCGGTCTGGCCGGCATGGACGGCTGGCTTGCGTTTTCTGCTCTGGGGCTGCTCGCCTGCTCCCTGTTTACCCTCTACGAAGCTTCGGCCAACACGATCGCGGGGGCACCCGAGCAGTACGTTCAGCGTCAGGCCCTCTATGGTTTGGTCGGAATCATCGGAATGATTGCCCTCTCCCGCATCGACTATTCCCGTTATCGGGAACTACGTGTCGGTATCTACACGTTCCTGTGCGCCTCGATCTTCGCGGTGTTCGCATTCGGCGTGGCAGCACGCGGGTCAACCAATTCACTCGAACTCCCTTTCTTCACCTTCCAGCCGGCCGAGCTGGGCAAGTTGCTTCTGATTCTTGCCCTGGCCGGATTCGTGATTGACGGAGCCCGACGCGGTTCCGAGATTCAAAGGACGGTCCGTATTCTCTGCCTCGGTCTCGCCCCGACTGGTCTGGTCCTGCTTCAGGATCTCGGCACGTCGCTGGTGTTCGCGGCAATCACCCTCGCCATCATGGTCGCGGCCGGTGTTCGCTGGTCGCATCTGGCTGTGATCGGGGTCGTCCTGACAGCTTTTGTCACCGTGGTCCTGGTCGCCATGCCGGCGGCGGGGGTACCGGTGCTCAAGGAGTATCAGCAGGAACGGCTCACGTCGTTTCTCAACCCGTCGTCCGACATTGGTGACGCGGGTTATCAGCAAAACCAGGCCAAGGTCGGAATCGGCGCCGGTGGAACCACCGGCCGAGGTGACCAGGCCACCCAGTCCCGCTTCGGATTCGTCCCCGAACGGCACACGGACTTCATTTTTGCCGTGGTCGCCGAGCGTTACGGATTCGTCGGAGCGGCGCTGGTCTTATCCCTTTTTGCCCTGCTCTTCTGGCGGGCGCTGCGTCTGATGACGCTCTCGAAGAACCCTTACGGAACCCTGGTCGCGGCGGGAATTGCTGCTGCGATCATCTTCCAGGTCTTTGTAAACGTGGGAATGAACCTCGGCATAATGCCGATCACCGGCATACCCTTGCCGCTGATGAGCTACGGAGGGTCGGCGATCATCGCCACGTTCCTGATGATCGGGGTCCTGCAGAGCATTCACATCGAGTCGCAGTCCGCGCAGAGGGGTCCGTGGATCGAAAGAGAATCCACCGGGCAGCCAATCTGAACGGAAACTGACTGCAAATGAAAAAAACGATTGTTGTTTCGGCCGATCGCGGTGAGACCCGCGTGGCCGTACTCGAGGCCAAGACCGTCAAGTCAAAGCGTGAGGTCGCCGAGGTCTACATTGAACGCCGGGGAGGCCGCTCCCTGGTCGGGAATATCTATCTGGGCAAGGTTGACAACGTGCTTCCGGGAATGGAAGCGGCCTTCGTCGACATCGGCCTGGAGCGCAACGGCTTCCTGCACGTTGATGAAATCCTGCTGCCCGACGGTCAGCAGGCCCCCCGTCGTGGCCGCGGTCAAGGCCGCCGGATCGACGAGCTGATCAAGCCCAGGCAGGAAATCCTGGTCCAGGTGATCAAGGATCCAATCAAGTCGAAGGGCGCCCGGCTTTCGATGAACGTCACGATTGCCGGCCGCTACCTTGTCTACGCCCCGAATGGTTCCGGGGTGGGGGTGAGCCGGCGGCTTGCCGACAAGGAACGTGACCGTCTGCGCCGCATGGTCGGCCGGACCTACGACGGGCCCGGCGGGCTGATCGTCCGGACCGCGGCCCACGGTGCCAAGAAGACCGATTTCACGCGGGAGATCGCCTACCTTCACCGCCTCAACGATGTGCTGGAGAAGCGACAGCAGGATGTCAAGGCCCCATCCCTGGTATTTCAGGAACAGGATCTGCCGGTCCGGGTCCTTAGGGACGTCTTCCTGAACGAGTTCGACAAGGCGATCATCGACGACGAGAAGCAATTCGACCGGGTGACCAGCTTCTTCCAGCGGACCGCCCCGGAGCTGGTCGAAGGAGTGGAGCGCTACAGGGGGAAGAAGCCGCTCTTCGAGAAATGGGAGATAGAAAAGGCGATCCAGTCGACTCTGGGACGCCGTATCGACCTGCCGTCGGGCGGCTACCTGATCATCGACTACACCGAGGCCTTGACCGTCATCGATGTCAACTCCGGCTCGTTCACCGGCCGTGGCAAGGGCGGCCTTGAAGAAACCATCACGAAGGTGAACACGGAGGCTGCCGCCGAGGTTGTCCGCCAGCTCCGCCTGCGTGACATCGGCGGCATCATCGTCATCGACTTCATTGACATGGCCAAGGGCAAGAACCGGGACAAGGTGCTCGGCACCCTGCGTGACGCTCTCGACGCCGACAAGTCGAAGAGCTACCTGGTCGAGATCTCGCCACTCGGGCTCGTCGAAATGACCCGCCAGAACATCACCGACGGAGTGCGCGAAATTCTCACCGTCAAGTGCCCGACTTGCGACGGGGACGGCGTGGTGCTTTCGGCCGAGACTGTCGCCCTTGAAGGACTTCGCAAGATGGGCGAGATAGCGAGCGACCATCCGGATGAGGAAGCCTTCCTGATTCGGGTGAATCCGAAGGTCGCCGCCCTGCTGAACGACCCTGATTCCGGTCTGCTTGAACTTGAACGGGAGACGGGCAAGCAGTTCCACTTCGAGGGTGGAGAGGCCCTCGGGATCGACAACTTCGAGCTGATCGAAGCGGGTGAGAAGGCCGGCATTGAGGAGCGGGCGCTTCCGTTCCGGCCGGGCGAGGAGGTCTACGTCAAGGTCGAAGAACCGCACATGTACAACGCCGATGACGCGATCGCCCGGATCGACTCGTACATCATCAGCATTACCGGAGCCGCCGATTCGGTCGGCGCGCGGAAGATGGTGCGGATCCAGTCGGTAGAGCGAGCCTCGGCGGTGGCCGAGCTGCTGCCCGAGGATGCCCAGCCGAAGGATTCCGGGAACGAAGCCAGGGAGAAGGCTTCCGGCAGGGAAAACGGGAAGGGGGGCGCCGGGAGCACCGGCGGCCGCGCCCGGAACAAGGCAAGTGAAAAGGGAGAAAAGAGGCAAGGGTCCGTCGGCGACCGCGCTTCTGATCGCTCGAAAGGTAGCGCGGCCAAGTCGGAGGCATCCGGAGCGAACGGCGACAAAGCCACTCAGGGAGCCGAATCTGACGGCAAGACGATGTCGGAAGGGGAAGCGGAGGAGAAACCGGTAAAATCCGGACCGTTCGGCCTGAGGCGCGGACGGCGCGGGCGTGGCCGCAAGAGGGCAGACGCCGGCAGTTGATCCTCAGTCCCGTCAACCTGTGGCTGAAGAGACCAGACAAGGATTTGAGCTAGAAACATGTACGCGGTTGTAGAAAGTGGTGGCAAGCAGTACCGGGTCGAGAAGGGCACGGTTCTGGTCGTTGATCGCCTGAAGGCGGAGGAGGGTGACAAAGTTGCTCTCCGTCCCGTGATGGTCAGCGGTGACGACGTGATCGTTGACGCCAAGGCGCTCGAGAAGGTCAAGATCGAAGCGAAGGTCACCGAGCATCTGCGTGGCGAGAAGATCAAGGTCTTCAAGTACAAGCCGAAGAAGGGCTACAGCCGTCGGGCCGGCCACCGTTCGGAGTTGACGAAGATTGAGGTGACTTCACTCGGCGGCGCCGCAAAGAAGGCCGCCCCGAAGAAGGCCGAAACCAAGCCGAAGGCCGAAACCAAGCCGAAGGCCGAAACCTCCGCGGAAACCGCAACGAAGAAGGCTCCGGCAAAGAAGCCCGCTGCGAAGAAGGCCGCCGCCAAGGCCGAGACCAAGACTGAAACCAAGGCTGCCGCGAAGAAGCCGGCCACAAAGAAACCCGCCGCGAAGAAGCCGGCGGAGAAGAAGGAGGACACCGATGGCGCATAAGAAGGGACTCGGATCCTCAAGGAACGGTCGTGACTCGAACCCGAAGATGCTCGGCGTGAAGGTCTTCGCCGGCCAGACCGTCAACGGCGGCGAGATTATTGTTCGCCAGCGCGGCACGAAGTTCTGGCCCGGCGAAGGCACCGGCCTCGGTCGTGACCACACGATTTTCGCCACCCGCGCCGGGACGGTTGAGTTCAATCCTGGCCGTCGCGGCCGCACAATTTCGGTCGCCCCGGCCGAGTAACAACACACGGGCTGCCGCCCAGGTAGTCGCCAGTCGGCCGAGGAAACGACGCATCGCTGACCAATTTGGTCACCGATGCGTCACGCGTGAACGCCTCGGCGAGGTTCGTGAGGGGCCCGGCCGGGTTTCGCAATCGCTTGACCGGGCCTCGTGAAAGGCCCGAGCGGGCTCCGTGAATTTCAGCGTACGAATTCGTTGCACCTGTAGAAACACCTGGGAGCGAAAATCCCGGACGCTGCCGGGATGGAAGCGCAGAGCGATGACCGGTGGGAATTGATCAAGCGGCACGTGCTGGCCGGTCATGGGGTCGTCGGGCGCAGGGAACTTCTGGAAGCCGGGGTTCACCCAGCGTTCATCCGAAGTCGTCTCAGAAATGGCAGGTTGGTTGACCCATTCCCCGGGGTCTACAGGCTCGAGGGAGCAAGATTAAGCGAGCGGGGACGGTGGAGGGCGAGCGTTCTGCAGGGCGGGCGCAACGCATTTCTCTCGGGAAGGAGCGCCCTGGCACTCCACGGGCTGATAGTTGACCGCGGACCGGTCAACGTCACCCGGACTTCAGGCCTGCCCCGTCCGGATTCCGCGATTCGCACCAGCAAGGACGGGTGGCGAGTCAGGGTTGGCCGAACTTCCAGTCTCGAAAAGCATGACCTCGCGACCGTTGAAGGTATCCCTGTGGTCGTGGTGGAGAGGGCATTGATCGAATCTGCCCTGCAGCTGAAACGGCACGAGATACGATCGGCTCTCACGCATGGGGCCCGGACCCGGGTGCTCGACTGGGGAGAGCTCCTGGCCCGTCTCGATCGCGGCTGGTGTCGCCCGGGGCTCGCCGATTTGAGGCAGGCAGTGGAACTCTGGACGCCCGAGCTGGAGCAGGCAGCTTCAGAACTTGAGGAAAGGGCAGCCTGGGCGATTCTCGAATCCGGTATTCCGATCCCTCGGATCAACGAACCGATCGGAAACTGGGTCGTGGACCTCCACTGGCCACGCTTCAGGCTGGTGGTCGAACTCGACGGTTACAGGCATCATTCCGATCCCGGGACATTCGAGCGCGATCGAGCAAAGGATCGGGACCTGCGGCATCGGGGCTTACGCGTCGAGCGGTTTACATGGAACGACGTAGTCCCGGCGGGTGCGAACTTCATCGGGGCGATCAGAAGGCTGATCACCGAACAAGAAAGCTGGTCGCCGAACAGTCCCGGCGATCCCGGAGGGTCGACCGTTGAGAGGCCGTGACGGGCAAGCGACCAAATTGGTCAGCAAAACGTCACGACCTCGGAGCGCGAACACAAGTCGGCCGCGCTCGGGGAGCCGGTCCTTCCTGGGGAGCCGGTCCTGCTCGGGGTGCTGGTGTGCGCCGAGTGCCGGCGCGCCTGGAGTGTCGGGGTGCCTGGAGTGCCGGGGTGTCAGCGCGCTTGGGGTGTCGCTGGGCTTACGCTTCAGAAGTGCTTTACGACAAGGCGAAAATCTACGTCGAGGGTGGTGGCGGCGGCAACGGCTCAATCTCCTTCCGGCGTGAGGCCCATGTTCCCCGCGGCGGACCCGACGGTGGCGACGGGGGGCACGGCGGCGGAGTTGTCCTGCGCTGCGACCCCTCGCGTCGTGATCTCGGAGCACTCAGGTCGAAGCACTTCCGCGCCGAGCGTGGCCACCACGGCGAAGGTGCGAACAAGCAGGGTGCACGCGGCGAAGACCTGGTCATTCCAGTACCACCCGGCACCCAGGCGACATCGGTGGATGGAGCCCTGATCGACCTCACCGAGCCGGGGCAAACTGCCGTCCTGGCCAGGGGAGGGCGGGGCGGTCACGGTAACAAGCGCTTTTCGACCTCGGTCCGGCAAGCCCCGCGTTTTGCCGAGAACGGCACCTCGGGCGAATCGGGCTGGGTTGAACTACGGCTCAAGCTGCTGGCCGACGCCGGGCTGATCGGCCTGCCCAACGCCGGAAAGAGCTCACTGCTCTCGCGGCTCACCCGAGCCGACCCGAAGGTCGCCGACTACCCGTTCACGACCCTTGAACCCGTGCTGGGGACGATCGAGACTCCCGATCGGCAGGTAGTTCTCGCGGACATCCCCGGGCTGATCGAAGGAGCCGCCGAAGGGGCCGGTCTCGGTCACGAGTTCCTCGCACACGTCGAACGATGCGCGATGCTGATCCACGTTGTCGAACTGGCGCCCTCCGGCGGTGAGCCACTCGCGAACTACCGGGCGGTGCGGGCCGAGCTGGCCGCCCACAGTACCGGCCTTGAAGTATTGCCCGAATTGCTGGTGCTTTCGAAGTCCGATCTCTGGACCGAGGCCGACCTGGCGGATCAGGTTGACGAATGGGACCGGGAACTGGGCGAGTCAGTACTGGGAATCATCCCCGTCTCCTCGGCGACCGGTGCCGGACTGGAAAAGCTGAAGGAAGCGATAGTCCGTTTTGTGCCGGACCATGTGGAACCCCCGAAGGTGGTTTCATCTGATGGGATTGAAATTGACTTCGAAGCGGAGCATCTCACCTACCGGCCGAAGGGCGAGGGCGGCTACTCGGTGGAGCAGGAAGAAGACGGCGCCTTCCGGATCAACGGCCACGGGATCGAGGTGTTGTTCGAACGGTTCGACACCGGCAATGAGGAGGCCCTCGCCTACCTCGAGACCCGCCTCACCGAAATCGGCGTGATGGCGGAGCTCAAACGCGCCGGATTCGAGTCCGGCGACGAGATCCGGGTCGGCGAGTACGAGTTCGAGCTTCACTAGTCAAACGACGGCAATCTCGCAAGAAGCGGAACTGAACCGCCTTCTCTGCCACTTGATCGCTTCGCGTGGCTTGCTTGCGGAGTAGGCTCTTCGCGTGAACGAGGGGAGGTCCGATCGTCTTGAACAGGTGATGCCGGGTGTTCGGGTGGTCCGCAACTACAGGAAGTCATGGTTGCGGGCTGACCTTGTGGCGGGTGTCGTCCTGGCGGCCATCCTGGTTCCGCAGGGGATGGCCTACGCGGAGCTCGCCGGGTTGCCCGCCGTCACGGGCCTCTACACAACGATTGCCTGTCTCGTCGGCTACGCGATCTTCGGCCCGTCCCGTGTTCTTGTCCTGGGACCGGATTCCTCGATCTCGCCGCTGATCTTTGCGGCGATCGTGCCCCTGCTCGCCGGCGGCGACACCGGGACGGCGATCGCCCTGGCCGGGATGCTCGCCTTGGTCGTGGGCCTGCTGGAAATCGGACTCGGACTCGGCAAACTCGGTTTCGTCGCCGATTTGCTCTCGAAGGAAGTGCAGGTCGGCTACATGAACGGCCTCGCCGTCACCATCATCGTCAGCCAGCTTCCGAAGCTCTTCGGCTTCTCCGTCGACGCCGACGGATTCCTCGACGAGCTCATCCAGTTCTTCGCGAACCTGGACCAGACCAACGTGACTGCGCTGCTGATCGGCGTCGGGGTGCTCGCGGTTCTGCTGGTTTTGCCGCGAATCACCAAACGAATCCCGGCGACCCTCGTCGCCGTCGTCGCTGCAACCGTGGTTACGGTGGTATTCGGCCTGGCCGCGGAGGGAGTATCCACGGTGGGCGAACTTCCCCAAGGCATCCCGAAGCCTTCGGTTCCCTGGACTGACATCTCGGATGTCGCGCCGTTGTTGTTTGCGGCGATGGCGATCACCCTGGTCTCGCTGACCGACACGATCGCCACCGCGACCAGCTTCTCCTCGAGGAGGGGCGAGGAGGTCGAGCCGGATCAGGAAATGATCGGGATGGGCGCGGCCAACGTCGCTGCCGGACTGTTCCAGGGGTTCGCGGTGTCGACCAGTGGCTCTCGCACGGCAGTCGCCGAGCAATCGGGCGCGAAGAGCCAACTCACCGGCGTGGTCGGTGCCGGGGTGGTGCTCATCCTTCTGCTCTTCCTGAGCTCCTTGCTCGCCGACCTGCCCCAGGCCGCCCTCGCCGCCGTAGTCGTCGCCGCCGCGTTCACGCTTGCCGATCTCGGGGCCCTGCGCCATTACCGAAAGGTCCGAAAGAGCGCACTCGCGGTTTCCCTCGTCGCGACTGCGGGAGTCATCCTCTTCGGGGTGCTCCAGGGCATCATCGTCGCCGTCGCGCTCGCGATACTCCTGTTCTTCCAACGCAACTGGTGGCCCCAGGGGGCAGTCCTCGGTGAGGTGGACGGACTGGACGGGTGGCACAGCATCAAGGTCTACCGAGACGCCAGGGAGATCCCGAACATAGTGGTGTATCGCTGGGAGGCGCCGCTGTTCTTCGCGAACGCGGGCCAGTTTCGGCAGCAGATCAGGAAGCTGGTCCGGGAGCGCGACCCGGCCTGGGTTGTGATCCAGTGCGAGGCCATCACGGATATCGATGTGACCGCGGCAGAGATGCTCGAAAGGCTCGACCTTGAGCTGAACGACAAGGGCATCCACATGGCATTTGCCGAAATGCGGGTACGACTCCAGGATCTGACGCTTCGTTACGGGCTCTTCGAGACCCTTGACCGCAACAACTTCTACCCGACCATCGAAACGGCCATCGCCGCGACGAGGATCAAAGAAACAGACCCGGACCGGCTGGTCTGAACCGATCCGCCTCGGCTGATGTTGTCCTGTCACTAACTGCGGGGCAAACCCGAACCCGAACGATCTCGCCAACGGGCTTTGAGCACGATTCGCGTGGGCATTCTAGGCTTGTTCTCCTTTGACTCTGGTGGTGAAACTTGGTTCCTCGATCGTCTCCGCGGACGATGGCAGCCTTCGTGAGGGGGTGCTGGACTCGGTCTGCGCACAGGCTGCCGACCTGCGGCGGGCGGGTGAGTCGCTGGTTATGGTCACCTCGGGTTCGATCGCAAGGGGAATCCGCCTGCTCGGTCTCGAAGCCAGACCGCGGGCCATAGACGAGCTGCAGGCTGCATCGGCCGTCGGGCAGGGGTCGCTCTTTCGCGAGTACGAGACCAGGCTCGAGAAAGGGGAGGCCGCCGCCGCCCAGGTGCTCCTCACCGCGAGCGACGTCGCCAACCGCACCTCCTACGTGAACGCGCGCCAGACCCTGAGAAAACTGCTCGACTGGGGAGTGATCCCCGTGGTCAACGAGAACGACACCACCGCGACCGACGAGATCACCTTCGGCGACAACGACTTCCTTGCCGCCCAGGTCGCGATCATGCTCGAGGCCAGACTGCTGGTGCTGCTGACCAACACCGACGGCGTCTACACCGCCGACCCCGCCCATGATCCGGAGGCCCGGCTGATTGAGCAGGTCTCCGACCCGGCCGAACTGGAGGCGATGGAGATCAGCGACCGCACCTCCGTGTTCGGCACCGGGGGCATGCGAAGC
>JBGAOF010000169.1:0-4664 GCA_044221915.1 Solirubrobacterales bacterium | reverse complement strand
GACAAAAGTCACGGGCGATTGCCGCGTCGGTCCAGCGGCCGGGCCGGTAGTTCGGATCAATCAGAACGGGCAGGCCGCGCGCCCGGGTCAGGCGGATCGCTTCCCTGGTGATGTCCCGCTCAATCTTCCCGACCATGGTGTTCGAGCCGACAACCAGGGCCTGTGAACCCCCGATCGCGTCCGCGAGAAATCCGGAAGCAGCGGCCATCGTGGGGCCGATCTGGTCGCCATAGACCTGGAATGACGGCTCTTGATCCGGCCCGAAATCAATCAGGGCCACCGGTGTCGCGGCACCGGCCACCGACGCGAGCCAACTGGTGCCGACCCCTTCGGCGTCCAGGGTCCCGGCCAGCCAGTCTCCCCAGCGGTCAGCGCCGACCCCGCCGATCAGCGCCGCCGGCAATCCCGCCCGTCGGATCGCAACTGCGACGTTGGCCAAAGCCCCGCCGGGCCAGGCAACATAGATACCCGGCATTTCCCCGTCGGCCAGGTTTCGCTCACAGATCAGATCAACCAGCGCCTCCCCCAGGCAGGAGATCGGCAACTGATCTTCGGGACACCTTTCGGGCTGTGTTTCAGGCGGCATTCGAGGAAGCCCGCAGACTACTTGAGGCCGATCGGGTGAAATCCGCGATCGCTATTAGACTGAGCGGCCATGCCCGCGCTGATTATCCGGATCGGGGAGTGGCTCCCCCGCGGCTGGCCGGATCTCTTCCGGCAGTTGCTGCTGTACGTGATGGCCGACACCTTCTACGAGCTGGCCAGGGGCCTGGCCGATGGCCGCGCGAACGTCGCCTTCGCCAACGGTGAACGGGTGATGGATGTCGAGCGCGGCATGAACCTTCTCTTCGAACCTTCCCTGCAGGGCACGATCCTGAACTTCAGCTGGGTGGTCGATATCGCCAACACGATCTACCTGAACAGCCAGTTCACGATCGCACTCAGCTTCCTGATCTGGATGTACCTGTTCCGCAACGAGTACTACTACTTCTTCCGCAACATGATCTTCGTCTCGATGGGACTGGCCCTAGTCGGCTACATCGGCTTCCCCACCGCGCCGCCAAGAATGTTTCCGGAGTACGGCTTCATCGACACGGTCAATGCCCAGTCCAGCGTCAACCATGATTCCGCCCTGGCGAAGCTCTTCATCAATCCCTTTGCCGCGGTGCCTTCCATGCATTGTGCGGTGGCCCTGATGATCGGCGTAACCGGCGTCAAGGTCTGCCGGAACTGGTTCGCCCGCATCTTCTGGGGGACCTGGCCGCTGGTTGTGGCCTGGGTCACCGTCGTCACCGCCAATCACTACTGGGTGGATGCGGTGCTTGGCTGGATGGTCGCCGGCCTTTCCTTCCTGATTGCGTCACGGGTCCTGGCCGAGCTCAAGCCCGAAACCTGGGCCTGGAGTCGCGAGGCCGGGCAGCAACGGGCCAAGGCCTGACCAAAGCGATGAAGGCAAGCTCCCTGAACGGCCCCGGGTCCTGGGCTTTCCTCGCTGGTCCCCTCGCGGTGGTTGTCTGCCTGGCGGCCATCTACCTCGTGCTGGCACCGCAAAGCGCGGACCATGCCGCCCAGACCTTCCGCACCGAGCTCTACGAACTCTCGGGACCCGTCATCTGGGACAACTACTGGTTCGGT
Organism: Solirubrobacterales bacterium; assembly: GCA_044221915.1. GTDB lineage: Bacteria > Actinomycetota > Thermoleophilia > Solirubrobacterales > 70-9 > 67-14. Next base: position 3,029 of record JBGAOF010000169.1, on the reverse strand, counting down.
GGGCACTACCTGCCGACCTACTCGCTGCTTTCCCCGGCCCTCGGGGCCTGGCTTGGTTTTCGCGTGATGGGATCCCTGGCGGTAATCGCGACGGTGGTCCTCTTCGCCCTGATCGCCCACCGGCAATGGGGGGCCAGATCCCAGCCGGGAGCGATCTGGTTCGCCTTCGCGGCGACAATCAGCCTCTTCTCGGGGCGGCTCACCTTCGCACTCGGTGTGATGCTCGCGATGGCTGCGGTATTTGCGGCGCAGCGCGGCCAGCGGATACCCTCACTGATCCTGGCCGCTTCGGTTGGCCTCGCCAGCCCCGTCGCGGCCCTTTTCCTGGCCTGCGTCGGATTCGCTCACTTTCTCGCGGAACGGCCCGACCGTCGTGGACTCGAAATGGCCGCCGCCTCATTTGCGGTCGCTGCCATGGTGGCTTTCCTGTTCCCGGGCGGCGGCGACGAACCCTACGTGCGGTCGAGTTTCATTCCGGCGATCACCCTTACCCTGGTCAGCGCGGCAATGGTGCCGCCGGGCCAGCGCCTGGTCCGGACCGGAATCCTGGTCTATGCCGGGGCGCTGATTGCCTCATTCGCACTCAGTACACCGATGGGCGGCAACGTGAACCGGCTCGGAGCGCTGCTGCTCGGGCCGGTGATGCTTTGTGTGCTTCTCGCAGAGCCGCTCACCCCGAAGTGGTGGAAGCGCGGAATCCTGATCCTGCTGCTACCGGCGATTGTCTGGTGGCAGTCCGGGCCGGTTGTCAGGGATCTCAAGCTCGTCCAGGACGAACCGGCGGTCACCAGTGGCTTTTACAGGCCGCTGGTTGAGGCGCTGGGGCCGAGGCTGGCGAAGGCGCCGGCCCGGGTTGAGGTTGTTCCTGTCGCATCGCATTGGGAGGCCGCCCGGGCCGCCCCGGTGCTTCCCCTGGCCCGGGGCTGGGAGCGCCAGACCGACCGTCACCTGAACCCGCTCTTTTACGCGGAACGGCTTGGGCCTGCCCGTTATCGGGACTGGCTCAACAATCTCGCCGTGGGGTACGTTGCTCTCCCGGACACCGAACTTGACTACGCCGGAGTGAAAGAGGCGTCCCTGATCCGGGGCGGCCTGCCGTTTCTGAAAGAGATCCCGGTCGGCGGTGCCTGGCGGCTTTTCAAGGTGATCGGGGCGAAACCGATGGTGACCCCGCCAGCGCGACTGAGCGGTTTCGATACCGATGGCTTCGCGGTCACCGCGCCCGTTGCCGGCTCGTTTCTCGTCCGGATCCACTCCACTCCGTACTGGAGGGTCAAGGAGGGCTACGGCTGCGTGGAGCCTGCCCCTGGGGACTGGACGAGAGTCACGCTCGACCGGCCGGGCACCCTGGCGGTGAGCGCCGATTTCAGCCCCGCCGCCCGATTCGGAGATGCCCGCGACTGCCGGCCGGCCCGGTAAGGGTTTAGGCTGCCCGCCATGGAGTCTTCGCCCGGGCCACCCGAGGGTGGAAAGAGCCGCCCGCGGAACGGGCCTGCCCAGGAGTTCCGCGAACAGGCCCGCAATGCCCTCATTCAATCCCGCCTGACACCGAATGCCATTTCGATGGCAGGTCTCGTCGGCAACCTGGTTGCCGCCGGGCTGGTTATTGACGGCAGATTTTTCCTTGCCGGACTTGCCTTCATCATCGGGTCGGTGATGGACACGCTGGATGGCCGCTACTCGCGGATGTCCGGCAAAGGCACCCTCTTCGGGGCCTTCCTGGATTCAACCCTCGACCGGATCGAAGAAGGCGTGGTGATTGCCGCCGTGGCCTGGCATTTCGCCGAACAGGGTGAAAACGTCGCCGCGGCGATGTGTGTGCTGGTCGTGCTCGGATCCCTGATGGTCAGCTACACCCGCGCCCGCGCCGAGGCTCTGGGAGTTGAATGCAAGGTCGGGATTGCCACCCGCCCGGTTCGGGTGGTGCTGCTTTCGGCCGGTCTTGTCTTTGCCGACGGAGAGCTGATTTCCGGCTTTGACCTCCTCCCGATCGTCATTTATGTGATGGCGGCGCTCACGGCCATCACCACCCTGCAACGTGTCTGGCATGTCCGGACCGAGCTGAAAAAGCTCGACGCGGCGTCCAGCGAGAGCTGACCGGGAAACGGCAAACTCCCGGGTTTTCGTCCGCAGACCGTGTAACCGATCCCGATTTGTGGTGTCATTAGGGGTCGATCCGGCCCCGTGCCCGGATGAGGCGTGGCAATAGCCCCTCTTTCGCTCGCGGGTCCGGAGTTCCATCCGGCAACAGATGCCATTCCACCCACAGGAGACTTTCGCTTACCCATGACTGATAACGCACCTTCCAGCAACGGAAACGGCACCGGCGCAAGCCGGGGCGGTGACGACAAGGTACGAGTAGCCATCGTCGGCGTCGGCAACTGCGCCAATTCCTTCATCCAGGGAGTCCAGTACTACAAGGATGCCGATCCGTCGGATCAGGTTCCCGGACTCATGCACGTCGATCTCGGCGGCTACCACGTCAACGACATCGAGTTTGTTGCGGCCTTCGACATCGATCAGGAGAAGGTCGGCAAGGATCTTTCGGACGCGATCTGGTCCGGCCAGAACGACACGATCAAGTTCGCCGATGTCCCCGAACTCGGAGTGACCGTCGAGCGCGGGATGACTCTCGATGGCCTCGGCAAGTACCTCAAGCAGGTGATCACCAAGGCTCCCGGGCCGACCGCCGACATCGTCCAGATCCTCAAGGACACAAAGACCGATGTTCTCGTCTGCTACCTGCCGGTCGGATCCGAAGACGCCGTGAAGTGGTACGTCGAGCAGGCGATCGCGGCCGGCGTCGGCTTCGTCAACTGCCTGCCGGTCTTCATCGCCAGCGAGGACTACTGGGACAACCGCTTTCAGGAAGCCGGCCTGCCGATCATCGGCGACGACATCAAGTCCCAGGTCGGCGCGACCATTGTCCACCGGCAGCTCGCCCGGCTTTTCCATGAGCGCGGCGTCGAGATGCAGCACACTTCGCAGCTCAACGTCGGCGGCAACATGGACTTCTTCAACATGCTCGA
>JBGAOF010000168.1:0-4721 GCA_044221915.1 Solirubrobacterales bacterium | reverse complement strand
GGTCACTACCGGAACGTCAGGACCCGGGAGTGGCCGGGGTGGAGCTGCCTGGGCGGTGGCACCGAAGGCCACGAGTAGCGCCACGGCCAGGGTCAGAAGTGCGGTTTTCATCGAGTAATGCAACAAGGCAGAGGGCGAAGGTAGCGGAACATGCCATCGATTGCTGGCATAATCGGGGGTTGATGGGCAAGGTTGTAAACATCGAAGATTCCCAAAAACGGCGCAGTGGTGCCAAAAAACGCCGGGCTTCCCGCTCGGCCCTGGTTCTTGGCGGTGGTGGCTTCACCGGCGGGGTCTACGAGATCGGCACCCTGCGGGCGCTAGACCTGCTCGCCGTGAACTACACGGTCAACAACTTCGACATGTACGTGGGGACCAGCGCCGGATCGTTCATCGGCAGCATGCTGGCGGCCGGGGTTACGCCGGAGGAAATGATGCGGGTGCTGACCGATGAGGAAGGCACACCGATTGACCGGATCAGCCAGGACGTGGTCCTGCGCCCGAACTTCGGCGAGTATGCCCGCCGGATCGCCACCCTGCCGCTCCACATGGCAGGGATGTTCAAGAACATGGTTCCACGGTTTCGTGACCTTTCGGTGATCGACGTTGCCTACGGCCTCGCCGAGCATCTTCCCTCCGGCATGTATTCGAACGCCGGCATCGGAGCCTACGTCCGGGAAGCACTCGCGACCAAGGGAATCGTCGACTCCTTCGACGCACTTTCCCGGGAGCTCTACCTGACCGGCACCGACCTGGACACCGGCGAGCGGGTCGTCTTCGGGGACCGGGAAGGCGAATGGACCGGGATCCCGGTGTCCAAGGCCGTTGAATGCTCCACCGCCCTGCCCCTGGTTTACGAGCCCGTCGAGGTCAACGGCCGGGCCCTGGTTGACGGCGGGATCTACTCGACCACCAACGTTGACGTCGCGGTTGAGCGGGGAGCCGAGTTCATCGTGGTGGTGAATCCGCTGGTGCCGTACCTGAACGATCGCAATGTCGGGCTGCCGACCGTTTCGGGAAGCAAGGCCCGCCGGATCGCCGACATGGGCCTGCCGGCAATCGCAAACCAGGCCTTTCGTCTCCTGCTTCACCAGCGCCTCGCGATCGCGGTCGACACCTGGAAGGAACGGTACCCCGGAGTTGACATCCTGCTTTTCGAGCCGGATCCGGATGACGAGCTGATGTTCGGGACGTCGATCATGGATTATTCCCGCCGGCTTGAGATCGCGACCCATGGCTTCGAGACGGTGACAGCTCACCTCGCTGAGGATTACGCCTATTACACAGAAATCGCCGAGAAACATGGCATCGAGATCTCGGCCACCCGCCTGCGCCGGGTCGTCCGCAAGGTGAAGGAGCAGGAAAGCTCCGAGGCGTCGGTGTGGCGCCGCATCTTCGAGCAGACGACCTCCGCTCTTCTGCGCCAGACCGGCACTTCCTGACCGGCGCGGCGCATGAATCCCAAACGGCTGGCGCGAGCGTTGGCCGAAGGTGGTAGCCGCCCACCGGGGTTCGGGTCGGCAGCGATTTCCCGCAGCGGCGAATTGTTGCGGTTAGGATCGAGGCATGTCGCGTCGAGGTCAGGTCTTCGACAACCCGGTCACGGGTGAGCGGGTTGTAGTTCTCACCGATCCGCTCGAGCACCCTGACCGGATACTGGCAGCGAATCTCCTGGTTTCACCGGGGGGCCGGGTGGCCGCAGCCCACATCCACCCGGCGGTGCGCGAGCGCTTCCATGTGATCAGGGGGCAGGTCGGGTTTCGGCTTGGTGACGTCGAGCGGACGCTCGGACCCGGCGAAGCCGCGGAGGTGCTTCCCGGGGTCGTTCACGACTGGTGGCAGGTAGGGAACGAGGAAGCGAGCGTCGTCGCGGAAGCGGTTCCCGGGGATCGCCTGGCCGAGTTCCTGACCAGTCTTTTCGGGCTTTGCCGGGACGGCAAGACGAATGAAGCGGGAGTGCCGGGCCCGCTGCAGATCGCGGTGATGGTCAACGAGTACAAGGACGAAATGATCCTCGCCTCACCGCCACCACGAATCCAGCGGACGATCGCCTCTCTCCTGGCGCCGATCGCGCGGATGCGGGGCTACCGCCCGTCCTACCCCGAGTACGCCGAATCGGAAGTGCGGGTCGAGCCCGACCCGGCCGCGCTGGCGATGATCGACGAGGACGGACGCCTGATCTACGAGGCGTAAAGCTCCTCGATTTCCTTCTCGTACTTGGTCGCGACAACCGGGCGCTTGACCTTCAGGGTGGGGGTCAGTTCTCCCCCTTCCTGGCTCAGGTCATGGGGCAGGATGTGGAACCGCTTGACCTGCTCGACCCGGGCGAAATTGCGGTTCACCTGTTCGATGTGCTCTTCGATGGTTTCCCGGACCAGCGGGCTTGTGGTCATCGCAGCCGGCTCGTCGAGCATGCCCTGCTCGGCGGCGAAACGGGTCAACGCTTCCTGATCCAGAGTGATCAGGGCGACCAGATAGGGACGGCGGTCACCGATCACCACACATTGGGAAACGAGCGGATGGCGCTTGACTTCCTGCTCGATATTCACCGGGGTGATGTTCTTGCCGCCCGCGGTGATGATGATCTCCTTCTTGCGGCCGATTATCGAGACGTAACCGTCATCGTCAATCGAGGCGATGTCACCGGTATGAAGCCAGCCATCGGTGATCGTTTCGTCGGTAGCGGCCTGGTTCTTGTAATAGCCCTGAAAGACGTTTGGCCCCTTGAGCAGCAATTCGCCATCCTCGGCGAGTTTCAGCTCCACACCGTCCACCGGCCGGCCCACACTGCCGATCCGGTTCGCCCCGGGGAGGTTCGTGGTGCCGCCGGTCGAGGTTTCGGTCATGCCCCATGCTTCCAGGAGCGGTACTCCGGCGACCTGGTAGAAGCGCAGGATCTCCGGGTCGATCGGCGCCGCCCCGCTGATCGCCACCCGCAGGTTGCCACCGAAGACCGCGCGGATCTTCGAGAAAACTGCCTTGTCGGCAAAGTTGAACTGGCGGGTCAGCAGGAAGCCGGGCTTTCGCCCCTGCTCTTCCAGCTTGCGGTACCGCCTGCCCACCCGGAACGCCCAGCGGAAAATCGCCGCCTTCACCGCTCCTTCCGCTTCGGCCGAGGCCACCGCTGTGTCATGAACCTTCTCGAAGATACGCGGCACCGAGGGGAAAGACTCCGGCTTGACTTCGGCGAGGTTGGGGACGATCTTGAGCTGGTCCCGCTATGTCCATCATGCCGTACTGGATCAGCAGAGCGAAGGCATGGGCGAGGGGAAGAAAGAGATAGCTGGTCTCACCCTCCTCGATGATGTTCACCGAGTCGGCCATATCGAGCATCGCCCGGTAGTTGCTGTGGGAGATCATGCACCCCTTCGGCGGCCCGGTGGTCCCGGAGGTGTAGACGATCTTGCAGAGATCATCAGGCTCGACGGCCTCGTAGCTTGATTTGAAGTCTTCGGCTGTGCCGGACTCGCCCTTCCGCCGGAGCTCATCCAGGCTGATCGCCGGCTCGGCTTCACCGATCATGATCACAATGTGTTCGAGCGCGGGCAGGGAATCCCTGACTGCCATGATCTTCGCGAGCTGGTCCTCGTTTTCGACGACGACCGCGCGGGACTCGGAATGCTCGAGCACGTATTGGCATTCGGCCGGGGAATTGGTCTGGTAGATCGGGACCACGGTGGCACCGGTGCTCATCGCCGCGAAATCGAAAAGTGTCCATTCCGGACGGGTGTTGCCGAGGATCGCCACCTTGTCACCGGGCCTGATCCCGATTTCCAGAAAGCCGAGGGCCAGGGCCTGGACATCGGCAACGACCTGGTCAAAAGTGACTTCTTCCCAGTCGCCGGCCTCGTTCCTGAAAAGGAAGGCGCCGGCCGGACCGTTCTTCTCTGCCGCCTTCGGAAGCAGGTCGGCGAGGGTCCGGGAACGATTGGTCGGCTTGTAGATGCTGGACAACTGTCTCTCCTGGGTCGCTGGAAGGTCGGATCCTGCCAGATCAGACGGGATTGGGCAGGTCGAGAAACTCATGCTCGACCCCGAACCTCTCGGCGACGAGGTCACCGAGAGCCCTGATGCCACAAACCTCGGTCGCATAATGTCCGGCGGCGATGAAGTGAATCCCGCCCTCGCGGGCATCGGCCATCACATGCTCGGCCGGTTCGCCGGTCAGGAAGGCGTCGAGCCCGAGGGCGATGGCATCGTGAATTTCGGAGGCACCGGCGCCAGTGACCACACCAATGGTCGAGACCATTTCGGGGCCTTCGGCGAAGACAAGTGGTTCACGGTCGAGTTCACTGGCAATCCGGGAGAAAAGGTCGGCGGCAGCAATCGGTTCGGGACGCCGGCCGATGGTGCCGATCCGGTTTCCTTTCACCTCCCCGAACCGTTCGGGAGACAGCTCGAAACCAAGCTGGCGCGCAAGCAGCGCGTTGTTGCCGATTTCGCGGTGGGCATCGAGCGGCAGGTGGTAGCCGGCAACCGACAGTCCGGATCCGAGCACCAGTCTGAGTCGCGCCGCCATCGCCTCGGAAAGCGCTCGTTGGTGAAAGTCCCAAAAAAGGCCGTGGTGGGTGATCAGCAGGTCGGCCGACCCCTTGATGGCAGCCTCGATCGAAGCCAGATTGGCTGAAACGGCGGTGGCGATCCGCCGGACTTCGACTCGACCAGGGACCTGAATTCCGTTCGGGCCGTAATCACCGAAACGGCCGATCTCAAGCAGATCA
>JBGAOF010000167.1:0-4731 GCA_044221915.1 Solirubrobacterales bacterium | reverse complement strand
CTTTCCCTGGGAAAGTCCCGCCTCTACCCGACTCACGATTTTCGTCGATGGACAGGTCGGTGGCCTCATCCAGTACTGGGAAGAGGAGAACCCCAGGTATCGCCACGCCGGAATCGACCTTTTTGTTGATCCGGCCCTGCACGGGAAGGGCATCGGCACGGCAGCTTTACGGAAGGTGATCCGCCACCTTTTCGATTCCCGTGGGCATCACCGGCTGGTGATTGATCCTGCCGCGGACAACGCGGCGGCGATCCGGGTCTACGAGAAGGTCGGATTCAAGCCGGTGGGGATCACCCGCTCGGCGGAGCGTGACCTGGACGGTCAGGGTTGGCACGACAGCCTGCTCATGGACCTGCTGCCAGCCGATTTCAGGGCTTCTGACGAAGACTGAGCCAGGGGATCCCCGCGGGGGTCCCGCAGGGCTTCCCGCCTGGCCTATTTCACGATCCGGAAGTTGCGGGTCACCCGGGCCGATTTGCCCCCAGGGCCGGCCGCCCAGATTGTGGCCCGGTAACGCCCCGGCTTGAGTGGTCGTTGGCCGATCCTTCCGCTGAACTTCACCACCCGCTTTCCCGCCGCGAGGCTCTTGCGGGTCAGACGGCCCTTGTAGACAAATCGGACGCAGGGCTTTCCGCCCCGGTTCACGGGGCTGGGCCGTACACACAGCCCCGCGATCTTGCGGCCCTTCTCCCGGCGGTGGAACAGGATTGTCACGGTTGCCACCGTGTTGAGGCGGAAGCGGATCGTGGTCCCCTTTGGTGCTTTCTTCCGGTTCCTCGCCACCCTCGCAGTGGCCTTGCCGGATACCCGGAAACGGGCCGGCTTGATCTTCACCCCCGAAAGTCTCGGAACCAGTGCCCGTGGGTTCTGGCAGGTCCCCGCCCGGGTGAAAACGTAGGAGGATTGCCTCGCTCCGAGGTCCCCGCTGATCGCGTTGTGGCCCCGCGCCTGGAAACTGAGGCAATCCCCGCTGACGCTGATTTCCGGACGGCTTGACCCGTACAGCATGGAACCGCCAGTACCGAACAGCGGCGGGCCGGTCACGAGCCCGGTCGTCATGTCCTTCGTCGCTACCGTGCTGTTCTCGCCGAGGCTGATGTCGGGTCGCAGGTTAGTGGCGTCGGTGGAGAAGCCGAGGACGCTGCCGTCACGGCTGAGGCTCGGGGAATATGAGGACGAATCACCAGCCTGTCCGCCGGCGGAGGCACTTCCGAGGGTGTTGGTTCCGTCGGCGAGGTTGCGAATCACGATCTGGTATTCACCGACCGGCCAGGGAGCCGTTGCCGGTACCGCCGCGGAGCTATCGGTCATGAACGCGGCCCTGTTTCCGTTCGGGCTGAGGGTTCCGCCCTGCGTGAAACCGGTGATCGAGCTGCCCGTCAGGCCTGGTTCCCGGGTGACCAGAGTGGTCTGGTTGGTCGTCCGGTCACGCAGGTAGTAGCTGGTCGAGGCGACGAGATCATCGCCGGAGAGGTTCGTGGCCTGGCTTGCGAACAGGACCTTCGAGCCGTCGCTGCTGACCGTGGGGCTGCCGGCATTGTTGTTGGCCGTTGCGCCTGCGACTCCGTCGGCCCGCGAGATGATGATGGTCTTGTTGGTCGTCATGTCCCGAAGGAAGACCTTTTCGCTGGTTCCGCCGTAACCCAGGTTGGTCGCTTCGGTGCTGAACGCGACGGAGTTTCCGTCCCCACTGAGAACGCCGACGTAAGTGCCTTTGTCCGGGATTGCGCCCGCAGCACCGTCGGCCCGGGAAGCGAGGTGGGTCGTCCCCGCCGCGATGTCCCTCACATAGACATCGCCGGTGTCGTTGGTGTCAGCCGGATCGAGGGCGGTCCAGGTGACGAACGCCACCTTCTGGCCGTCCTCCGAAATCGTCGGACCCTCCGCTCCTTCGGCAATCGGGCCGTTGACTCCGTCTCCCCTGGAGACAAGCAGGATCTCCCCGGTCGCGAGGTCCCGCCGGTACACCTGGACCCGTTGTTCCCCGCCCTGCGGGAGATGCTCGGAAACGGTCGCGAACGCGAGGTACCTGCCGCTGGCACTGAGCCGGTGCCCCATGGTCCAGTCCAGCAGGACATCGAAGCCGGGAGCCACCACTTTCGCCGTTCCCTTTGGCCTTGACACGTATCGGATCTCGTTCGTGTTGAGGTTCCGGCGGAAAACGCCGTTCAGGTCGCGGTCGCTGTCGGGGGTGCCGCTACCGGTTTCCGACCAGGTTGACACAGTGCCGTCACCGGAGATCTGGCCCCAGACGGCGTAGTCGTTTCGGGCCGAGACCTGCCTGGTTGAACTGTTGCTCCGGTCACGCAGGTAGACGCCGTAATAGTCGCCGCCGGTCCCGCCGAGATTGCTGGCGTCGGAGGAAAAGACGATTCGGGAACCATCGTTGCTGATGCTGGGCGTATGTGCCCGGCTGTCGGCACTGGCACCGGCGGCGCCGGTTGCGCGGCTGATCAGTTCGGAAGGCTGGACGGTGAGCGACTTCAGATAGACGGAAGCATCCATCGATGAATCGGTCACCCCGGCATCCGCCAGATCCGTGCTGCGGCTGGTAAAGGCCACCAGTACTTCCGACGGCAGCTGGGGAGAGCCGGCGATTACTGCTTCGCTCGAATCGTCGTTTGCTCCCTGGGTCGTGGAGTTGAAACGGGAACTGACCAGATAGGTGACCGCACCGGCCATGTCCCGGATGAACACGTCGTTTGAGTAGGCGGGGTTGCCTTCGACGAATCCGGTAACAAGATCGGTTGCCTGGGAGGTGAAAGCGACCCAGCGGCCGTCACCGCTGATCGAGTTGGAATACGAGCTCGCGTTGCCGGCGTTGGCCAGCCCCGGGATCCGGGAGACGATGTCAATGCTTCCATCCTGGATCCGAAGCCGGTAGGCGTCGGCATCCCCGTTCAGATCACCCGCTACCAGGGCGGTTTCGGTGGTGAAGGTCAGGTACCTGCCGTCGGCCGACAGATCGCCCCCGGAGACATGATCAGGAATCCCGGGGGTCAGGAGGGCGGTGGTACCGGCAGCAATATTTCTCAGGTAGATATCGGCCTTGTCGTCGGTGTCGTCGGGGGAAACCTGGGAGTTTGTATTCATGACCACGAGATTGCCGTCGGCGCTGATGTCCAGGCCGAAGAGGTTGGCCGGATAGGGCGCTCCCGAGGGTCCGTTTTTCCGGCTGACCAGAACCAGGTCGCCGGTTCGCATGTCCTTCCGGTAGAGATTCAGGTCATCCGGGAGCCCTTCTGCCCCGAGGCTGTTGGAGAGCGACGGAACGAGCACGAAACGCCCGTTGTTACTCGAAGGGGCCGGCGAGCTTCCCATGCCCAGAATGCCGGAGTCCGTGCCGGGGATCTCGTTCGGCCCGATCGGCAGCCAGCTGACGGGGAAGGTCGCTCCGGGGCCGACCGGACGGGCCGATGCCAGACTGGCCGAAGTCAGGGCGATGAGGCCAGCCAGAATCCCGATCAGAAGCCAGCGAACCCTTGACGTCTTCTGCCCCATGCCAGCTCCTCCTCGGTCGCGACTCGTCCCCCATGGACGCCTGTCGCCACTTTATCCGGCGTTGTTGACGGTGTCCAGTTCTGCGCCGGTTCCGGCTTTAGGTAAACATTGGGTTCGCAAGGATCGAGGAGTGGTTGATGCGTCTGTCCAGAAAGCCCAAGGTTGAGGAATCTCCGGCGGATGAGCCGGAAGATCCCCGCGAGCCGGAACAGGATGAGATCGAACTCGAGGAGGAAGGGTCCTGGGAGGAGCTGGACGACGAGTACCTCGATGACGCAGATCAGCCCGGTGAAGACCTCGATGAGGATGTTCAAGCAGACGAGGAGCAGCCGGACGAAGAGTGGCCGGATGAAGGGAAACCGGACAAGGACCCTTCGAGATCGGAGCGGACTCCGGCATCCGAACGGCTCGACGCCCTCAAGCAGCGTGCCGCCGGCTATCTGAAAAAGACCCTTGCGGTCTGGGCCCACTTCTGGAAGCGGGTCGGTGAGATCCGGTTGCCGCGTCGTGAGATTGACGGAATGAAGGCCCTGGCAGCCGGCGGAATTGTTGTCGCCGCGTTGCTGATCGCTGCGGCCGGCTACCTGCTGGGTAAAGGTTCCGGCGAAGATGTTGACACGGCACGCCTCCAGGGCGAGTTCGCGGGCCGCAAGGCCGGGGCGGTGGCAGGTGCGACCAAGGGGTACGCCGCGGGTTTCAAGAAGGGCCGGGATCTCGCCTTCCGCAAGTCTTATGCCGCCTCCTACCGGCGCAATTACATCCGGGCCTACGAGGATGCGGGCATGGACCCGCCCAAGGCCCGGGATATCGAGGTGCCGAAACCATGAATCCGGGCCGGATCAGTCCCTGGCTGATCGGCGGGGTCATGATGCTCCTCCTGGGAGGGACCGCCGGTTGGGCGGTCGGCTCCGGGGCAGCAAGCGGCGAAAGTGAGGCGGCGAACGCCCGGGATGACGGTTTCAGGGAGGGGTTTCGGACCGCCTACGCCGGGACCCGGTCCGTGACCGCGGGCCGGGGCTTCAAGGCCGGGGTGCACCGGGGTCGCCAGGCTGGCGCCAAGACGGGTTCTCGCGAAGGCAGCCGGATCGGCGGTGGCAACGCGGTGATCGAGCAGGCAGTTCTGTCGGAACAGGCGGCTGAAGCGGCAGCCTCGGCCGCCAGGTCGGAGATTGCGGCACGTCAGCCGAACTGCGGGGTGGTCCCGTCCGCGCCATCCTGGTGCCCGACCGG
>JBGAOF010000166.1:0-4756 GCA_044221915.1 Solirubrobacterales bacterium | reverse complement strand
CGGTGAGTTCGACCCCCAGCAGCGACAGCACGTCGTCGAGTGGAATCTCCGCCGCCGCCTTGGCGCGGTCGAGCAGTGCTGTCAGATCCCGTTCGGGAACACCATCGAAGAGTCCCACACTCGATCCTTTCGAACCACCGCACGCCGCTGCTGAAGATTGTCCGCGACGACGTCGGTCGTCACGACCTGGTTGTGCCCTGCTGCGACCCGGAGCGGTATTCGATCGACTACAACGAGCCCGATCACGGTTCCTGCCTCGCTTCGCTTGAAGCCGCGATCGAAGGCAGCAACCTGCCGCTGCGTGGCGAGATGTGCTGGAACGTCTTCATGAACAACCAGATCGAGGACGGGAAAATCGTCACCTACGAGCCGCCCCACCCGGCCGGCTCGACCATCGCCATGGAAGTTCTCGAGGACATGACGGTCGCACTTTCGGCCTGCCCCCAGGACATCTCTGCGGTGAACGCCTTCAACCCGACCCCGATGGCCCTGCGGACGAGTGACTGAGTGAGCGCGGTCTCGACATCGGCGGCTGCGGTGGCCGAAGCGGCCCGGATCATCGCCGGGGCCGGGCTGGTTGAAGCTTTCGGCCATGTCTCCGCCCGGACCGAAGACGGATTCATGATCACCGCCACCCGCCCGATGGGTGCCGCCGGTGAATCCGACATTCACCGGGTGGATCCGGACGGCCAGGCGGAAGAAGGGACGCTCGACCTGCCGCTGGAGGCCCCCATGCATGCGGCCGTTTACAAGGCGAGAGAAGATGTGAACGCGATCTGCCGGACCCATTCGCCAGCCGCGGTTGATGCCGGTGCCCGCGGCGAAGTCCCGCCGCTGGTTCACGGGCTGGGCGGCCTGGCCGGCGAGGTGGCCGTCTGCGGCCGGACCGACCTGGTCACTGATGTGGCCGCCGGTCGTGAGATTGCTGAAGACCTTGGCAGTGCTGATTGCCTGCTGATCCGCGGGAACGGAGCGATCGCCACCGGGCGTAGCCTGGGGGAGGCGGTGGTGAAGGCCCGCTACCTGGAAGAGAGATGTCTGGTTGGTGAGGGGATGGAGCCGGAGGACGGGTGGAAGACCGATCTTCTGGAACCCCGGTCCAGGTGGTTCGAAAAGGAAACTACCCGGGCCTGGGCCTGGCTGCGATGGAGGTACGGAGGAGAAAAGTAGGTGATCGCATCAAGCCTGGCCGGTTGGGAATCCGGGCGGGTGTTTCGGACTGAACAACCCAGAGAGAGGAACTATGAATTTCATGACCAGTTGGAAAAAGATCATGTTGCTGCTGGCGGCGACGATGGCCCTTGCGGTCGGTGTCGCGGCCTGTGGCTCAAGCGACGACAGCTCGGATGATTCGGGCAGCACCGGTGCCACCAAGGACGCAACCCTTGTACTCGACTTCATCCCCGGAGCGGTCCATTCCGGGATCTACGAGGCCGTGGAAAAGGGCTACTACAAGGACAACGGCATCAACCTGAAGATCATCGAGCCGACCTCGACCGCCGACACTCTGAAGCTGATCGACGCCGGCAAGGCCGAGTTCGGGATCGCGGACGGCATCGACCTGGCAACCCAGATCAACGACGGTCGTGAGGCCCAGGGCATCATGGCGATCGCCCAGCGCCCCCCGGGCGGTCTGATCACGCTCGCCGACGAAGGCATCACCGATCCGAAGCAGCTCGAAGGCAAGACCGTCGGGGTCACCGGCGTGCCCTCCGACAACGCCATTCTCGACACGATCATGGCCGATGCGGGTGGTAGCTCGGACAACGTTGACGTCGTCACGATCGGCTTCAACGGAGTCCAGTCCCTCGAGTCCGGCAAGGTTCAGGCCTTCACCGGGTTCGTCCCGGCCGACGGTGTACAGGTGGAAGCAGACGGTTACCCGACCAAGAGCTTCCTGCTCGACGAGTACGGCGGACCGTCCTACCCCGGCCTGGTCGTCTTCTCGACCGAGTCGAAGATCGGCGAGGACCCGGATCTGATGCAGGGTTTCGTTGACGCCACGATCAAGGGCTACCAGGATGCGCTGGCGGACCCGGCTCAGGCGATCGACGCCCTGATCTCTCAGACCCAGGGCATCGACAAGCAGCTGGCCACCGAGTCATTCAAGGCTTGGACCCCGCTGCTCGGCCCGGCCGACACCTTCGGCCAGTTCAACCAGAAGAACCTGGAATCGCTGTCGACCTTCATGGTTGACAACGGCCTGTCCGATGAGCCGATCGCGCCGGACCGTTACGCGACCACCGAGTTCACTCAGCCCAAAGAGTAATCAGGGCTGACCAGCAGTAAGGAGGATTGATTTGTCCGCGGAAACGAAACTCAGGATCGAAGGTCTCTCGAAGACCTATGGAGGAGCTGGAGGTGGCGAAAGCGTCACCGCGCTCACGGATGTCGGTATCGAAATCGGTGCCGGAGAATTCGTGTCGATCGTGGGTCCGTCTGGCTGCGGCAAGTCGACCCTCTTCAACATCATCGCCGGGTTGATCCGGCCGTCGAGCGGCAAGGTGCTGCTCGACGGCCGCCAGCCCGACGATCTGCTCGGCGAGGTCGGCTACATGCCACAGCGGGATTGTCTGATGCCGTGGCGGAGTGTGCTTGACAACACCACCCTCGGCCTTGAGCTGAGTGGTGTCCGCAAGAAGGAAGCGCATAAGCAGGCCCTGGCGGAGTTTGAGCGCTTCGGTCTGGCCGGCTTCGAGAACCATTGGCCGGCCAAGCTTTCCGGCGGCATGAAACAGCGCGCCGCCCTGCTCAGGACCTTCCTTGCCGGCCGCGACCTGATGCTGCTCGACGAGCCTTTCGGGGCGCTCGATGCCCTCACCCGGGCGAACATGCAGCAGTGGCTGCTCCGGGTCTGGCAGGAGGACCGCAAGACCATTCTTTTCGTCACCCACGATGTGGAGGAGGCTGTTTTCCTCTCCGACCGGGTCTATGTAATGTCCGGCCGTCCGGGCCGGGTTTCGCTTTGTGTTGACGTGAAGCTCGAACGCCCGCGGAACCCCGAAGTCACCATGTCCCCTGAATTTTTGATGCTGAAGCAGAAGCTGCTTCGGCCCCTCGAAGAAGCCGCCGCCGGTGGTGGTGTCTTCATCGATGACCGTCCCACCCTGGAGGAGCAGCTTTGATGTTTGCCCGAGGAACCAAGGCCCGCCGCATCGTTGCGGCAGTGATGCCGCCGCTGCTTTTCGCGATTTTCGTGCTGGGTATCTGGCAGATCTATGTGACCACCGGCGATGTGAAGGAATCAACCCTGCCGCCGCCGACCGATATCGCCACGGCTCTCTGGGAAAACCGGAGCATGCTGATCGAAAACGCCTGGGTGACGATCAAGGAGATCCTGCTCGGCTTCGCCGCCGCGATCCTGCTCGGGGTCGGCCTCGCCGTCCTGATCCGCAGTTCCAGGACCGTCGAGCGCGCTGTCTACCCGTGGCTCGTGGTCTCCCAGATGGTGCCGATCCCGGCGATCGCGCCGCTGCTCGTGATCTGGACCGGATTCGACATGCGGCCCAAGGTGATCGTGATCATGCTGGTCAGCTTCTTCCCGATTGCCGTCAACACGATCGACGGTCTGCGGGCGGTCGAGCCGGAACTGATGAACCTGCTGAAAACACTGAAGGCAAACGCCTGGCAACGCTTCCGCAAGGCCCAGCTTCCGGCTGCCTTGCCGTTCATGTTCTCCGGCCTGAAGGTCGCTGCCGCTCTTTCGGTGATTGGCGCTGTATTCGCGGAATGGGTCGGTGCCTCCGAAGGCCTCGGCTATCTGGTCCTGGTGCTGAACAATCAGACCGCGACAACCGACATGTTCGCGGTGATCTTCACCTTGGCCCTGATCGGCATCCTGCTCTTCCTTTTCGTCAGCCTGCTGGAGCGGCTGCTCTTGCCCTGGTATTACGAATCCCGTGAATCCGAGGGTGAAGGGCTCCACCTCGAAGTCGAGGAGAAGGCGTGAGCCAGACGACAATCGTCCGTGGAGCCTGGGCCCTGACCATGGGTCCGGCCGGGGCGATCCGCGAGGGCGCGGTCGCCTTCGATGCCGACGGCGCGATCACTGTGGTCGGCAAGGCCGAGGAACTGATTGCCGCCAACCCGGAAGCGCAAGTAATCGGTGACGGCAACGGCATCGTCCTGCCCGGTTTCGTCAACGCCCACACCCACCTGACCGAAGGTCTGATCACCGGGATGGGTGAAACGGCGGTGCTCTGGGAATGGTTCGAGCGGGTAGTAAACCCCTCCGGCCTGATCATCACCCGGGACGAGGTCGCGCTCGGCACCCGTCTCAAGGCCGTCGAGATGCTGGAATCCGGCATCACGACCGTCAACGACATGTCCTGCCACCGCAACCTCGGGGCCCTTTCGACCCTCGGTGCGGTTGACGGCCTTTCCGAGATGGGCATGCGCGGAGTTGTCTGCTTCGGGGCCGAGGACACCTACGAAGGTGCTCCCGGTCCCGAGGTTTTCATGGCCGAACACGAGGCCCTGGCCGACCGCATCGCCGGTGAGTCGCTGATTGATTTCCGGGTCGGCATCGGCACCGTGCTCGGCATGACCGACGAGCTTTTCCGCCAGACCATCGCCGCCGCAGGCGAACATGGCTGGGCGGTCCACACCCACCTTGCCGAGGTCCGCGAGGAGGTCACGGAATCGACCTTGAAGTACGGCGGTTCCACGATTCAGCACGCCGGACGCTCCGGCCTGCTCGAGCACGAAGTGATCGCCGGCCATTGCATCTGGTGTTCGGAAACCGACATCGGCCTGC
>JBGAOF010000165.1:0-4853 GCA_044221915.1 Solirubrobacterales bacterium | reverse complement strand
CCTCCAAGCGGGTGATCGTCCACCGTTCGCTTCACGATGATCTGGCTACGCGGATGGCCGAGATCGTCGCTGCCCAGAAGGTCGGTCCCGCTCCGGAGGAGGCAACCACCATCGGGCCGCTGATCCACGAGGGCGCTGCCGCCCGGGTTGCCGCCCAGGTCGCGAACGCAAGAGACCAGGGAGCAGAGATCGCCGCCGGAAGCGGCGAGTCCGACGGGGCCTATTTCGCCCCGACCCTGCTGGCCGGCGTGCCCCACACCGCTGACGTGGCGATTGACGACGAGATCTTCGGGCCGGTCTTCAACCTGATCCCGGTCGATTCCGAAGCAGAGGCCCTGGCCGTGGCGAACTCGTCCTCCTTCGGTCTGATGGGCTCCGTCTTCTCGGCCGATCCCCAGCGCGCCCTCGGAGTTGCCGAACAACTCGAGTCGGGCGGCGTGGTGATCAACGGCACCGACAATTACCGGCCCCCGGTGATTCCCTTCGGCGGGGTGAAGCTCTCCGGCCGGGGCCGGGAAGGAATCGGCTACACCCTGGAAGAGATGACGAGGGAAAAACCGATCATCTTCCGGCGTTTCAGGGACCGGGGGTAAGGAGCGAACCATGAGCAGGGAGGCGAATGGCAAGTACCAGGTCCCGGCGGTGGTCGGGGCGATCAGCGTGCTCAACGAACTCTCGTCCTGCGGCGAGTCTGGCGCGACCCAGTCCGAGCTCGTGCGGGCGACCGACCTTTCCAAGAGCACGATGCACAACCTGCTTTCCACCCTGGAGGCCCACGGGTTCGTGCGGCGGGAGGCCAACACCCGGCGCTACCAGCTGGGGCCGGCCCTGATTCCGCTGGGCACCGAGGCTGCCCGTCAGGTCCGGCTGGTCCGGGGCACGCTTGACCGGGTGGCGCCCCTGGCCGGCGAGTACGGCCTTTCCTTTGCGGTCGCGCAGCCGATCGAGAAGGAGGAGCTGCGGATCATCAGCCGTTTCTATCCACCGGGTGTGCATGTCGGGATCACGATCGGCAGCGCCTACGGCCCGATGGATGGGGCACTCGGCAAGGTTCTGCTCGCCGCCGGGGACGATGACGAGGCGAGAGAGCTGATCAAGGCCCGGGGGATGACCGCCCACACCCGGGCGACGATCACCAGCGCCGACTCGCTGCTCGGCGAAATTCACGAAGTCCGGCGGCGGGGCTGGTCGGTCTCGCATGGCGAACTGAACGAGAACAATGCGGTGGCCGCCGGGATTTTCGGCAGTGAGGGGGACCTCGAGCTGGTCCTGCTGGCGCTGGGTTTCCCGAATCAGCTCGACAGTGAACGGATGAACGAGATCGGCAGGGTGCTGCGGTCAACCGCCCTGGAGATCATGGCCACCGCCGGAGTCCCGGCCGGCCCCTGACTGGCCGCACTTGCCGGGCCCTCCGGACTGTGGTACGTTTCGTCCACGATATAGAACTTGGTTCAGCATATTGAACTTCAGGAGGGTGTTTATTCCGCCGGGAGGAAAAGCTGAACAGTCTCCCGGTCTGCCGGGAGCTTGGACAGGAGAGTCAAAGTGAGCGATTCCCGCGAAGTGGATCTGGTCATCAAGGGCGGAACCGTGGTCAGCCCCAGCGGCACCCGGAAAGTCGGCATTGCGGTTGACGACGGCAAGATCGTCGCCGTCACCCAGGACGAGTTCCTGCCGCCCGCGAAGAAGACCGTCGATGCGTCCGGTCTTCATGTGATTCCCGGCCTGGTTGACACCGAAGCCCATCCCGGCTGTTACTCACCGCTGAAGGAAGACCTCGGCTCCGAATCCCGCGCCGCGGTTACCGCCGGTGTCACCACCTGGGGCATTCACGCTCCCTCCACCCGGATGGGTCACCCGACCTTCGCCGAGTTCGTCCAGAAGGAAGACGTCGTCTCCTTCCACGACTCCTTCCCCTACTTCGAGCAGGCAGTGAAGGATGACTCCGCGGTTGATGTCTTCGCCACCTACATGCTCGAGACCGACCAGCAGGCGGCCGAGATCCCCGAGTACGCCAAGGACCACGGCGTCACCTCCTACAAGCTCTACCTCCAGGCGATGAGCCCCGAATCCGAGCCCAACTGGCCCGGCCGCCGGGCCGGTCTCGGAGCCGGCTTCGATGACGGCGTGATCTGGGTCACCATGGAAAACGTCGCCGCGATGGGCCGTCCGGGTGTCGTCTGCATGCACTGCGAGAACTGGGAAGTCGCCCGGATTTTCGACAAGCGTCTCAAGGACCAGGGCCGCACCGACTGGGCCACATGGTCGGATCGCTCGCCCCATTATCTCGAGGCCTCCCACATTCGCTGGTACGGCGACATGGCCGCCCACCTCGGCTGCCCGATCTACATCCAGCACTCGACCACTCCCGAGTCCTACAAGGAGATCCTCGAACTGCGTGGCCGCGGTGTTGAATGTCACGCCCAGACCGGCCCGCATTGGCTGCACTTCGGCAAGGAAGAACACAACGCATGGCGGATCAACGTGCCGCTGCGCTCACGCCACAACAACCCGAACATCTGGTCCGCGATCCAGGCCGGCATCATCAACTCGGTCGGCTCCGATCACGTTGTTGCCTGGGGTGACGCCAGCTACGAAGCTTCCTACAACGAGAACATCTGGGAGCTCAAGACCGGCTTCACCTCGCGGGTCGAGATGCTCCTCCCGGTTCTTCTGAACGGTGTCAACGAAGGCAAGATCACCCTCGAACGGATGGTTGAAGTCGCCTGCTCCGAGCCGGCGAAGATCTTCGGGGTCTACCCGCAGAAGGGCCTGATCGAAGTTGGCGCCGACGCCGACATCGTGCTGGTCGACATGGACAAGGAAGTGACCGTCAAGAACGAGAACGTGCTCTCCCGCTCCGGCTGGACCTGCATCATGGACCACACCCTCAAGGGTTGGGGAGTCGGGACCTTCCTGCGCGGCAAGCAGATGTCGAAGTGGGATGACGGTGCCCCCGGCCCGGAGTTCATCGGTGATGCCGACGGCCAGTACCTGCGGCGTGAACCGGGGCAGGATCTCCTGCCGGTGGCCGGCGGAGACGGCGCCCGGGCCGAGGCCAGGCCCGAAGTGAAGATCGGCCCCAACGACGAAGGTGCCTGAGCCGCCCCGGCCGAAAGGAGCATGACTAATGGCAAACGTATGGGATGACGTCCTCCCCGAAGAAGACCGCCTCGTGTTTGAGGCGGCCGGCTGGGGCAAGGACGTGGGCTTTGGCAAGAAGCCGGTTCTGCTCGTCGTTGATGTGATCTACAACTTCGTCGGCGACAAGCCGGAACCGATCCTCGAATCGATCAAGCGCTGGCGCTACTCCTGTGGTGAGCGGGGCTGGGAGGGTGTCAAGCACCTCGAACGCCTGATCGCGGCCGCCCGGGAAAAGCAGATCCCCATCGTCTACACCGGGATGGACCGCCGGCCCGACGGGTTCGATCAGGGTGCCTGGAACTGGAAGAGCCACCGCTCCGGCGACGCCTCTGACATCAAGGGATCCCTCGGCAACGAGGTGGTCGAGGAAATCAAGCCGGAGCCGCAGGACATCTACTTTGTCAAGGACAAGCCGAGTGCCTTCCACGGCACTCACCTGCTCGACTATCTGATCTACCTGGGCGCGGATACGGTGATCACCACCGGCACCACCACCAGTGGCTGTGTACGGGCCAGCGCGGTGGACGCGACCCAGTACAACTACCGGTCGATCATCCCGGAGGAATGCGTCTGGGACCGCTCGATGATCTCCCACAAGGTCAACCTGCTGGACATTCAGATGAAATACGGGGACGTGAAGACCACCGACGATGTCATTGAGTACTTCCAGTCGCTGCCGGACCGTCCCTGTGGTCCGAACACCCCGACCGGGGTTGCCAACACCGACCAGGAGGTGCCCGCATGAGTGACGAACTCGGCCTTGACGTCGAAGTCCGCAAGATCGTCACCTTTGTCGACGAGTCCTACACCGAGGGCGGAAAGAGTGACGGCGAGGGCTCCCTGAAGAAGGCGGCTGTGGCGGTTGTCTTCAAGAACCCGTATGCCGGGCAGCCCTTCACCGAGGATCTCTCCGCGCTGATCGAGGCCTCGGCCGGCCTCGGCAAGCTGATCGGCGAAAGGGTGAACGAGGCGATCGGTGGCGAGGTCGAGAGCCACGGCAAGGCTGTCGTGGTCGGCACCGCGGGCGAGCAGGAACACGGCAACGCCGCCAAGACGACCACCTTCGGCAATCCCTTCCGCGAGGGCTTCGGCGGTGGCAAGGCCTGGCTGCCTTCGACCACGAAACGCTGCGCCCCGGGAGCCACCGTGGACGTTCCGCTCTGCTACAAGGACGAGATCTGGGTCCGTTCCCACTACGACACGATCACGGTCCAGGTCGAGGATGCCCCGGCCCCCGACGAGATCATGCTGATCGGCGCGGTCGCATCGCGCGGCCGGCTCAACGCCCGGGTCGGCGGCAAGACCAAACAGGAGGTCGAGCAGGGCTGATGAGCTGGGCCGGCTACAGGTTCGCGGTATCCGCCACAGGACCAGGCAGATGAGCCGCACCCTCGAGATCCGGAACCTGGCCGGCTTGGTCAGCGGGCGGCTCCAGGACTCCCTTTCGACTCCGGAAGTGATCAGGGTCGAGGACGGAATAATCACCGGATTCGAACCCGGGCCCGACCCCGACCAGGTGCTGGACGCCGGCGGGGCGGTGGTCTGCCCGGGTCTGATCGACACCCACGCTCACATCGTCTTTGGCGACTGGACCCCGCGCCAGGGCACCCTTGGCTGGATCGAGTCTTCAATGCACGGCGGGGTCACCTCGATGATGTCGGCCTCCGAAGTTCATCTGCCCGGCCGTCCCCGGGACCGGGAAGGCGTGA
>JBGAOF010000164.1:0-4891 GCA_044221915.1 Solirubrobacterales bacterium | reverse complement strand
TCGTCCATCTCCCGTCGCATGCGGGCGAAGTTGGAAAAGAGATCGCGTTCAGACATTGACCGAAGATTAGTGACCGGAGGCCCGCCGGATCAGATTTCGAGTTCCAGACCCTCCCGGGCTATCTGGACCGGTCCGCTATAGGTGGAACGGGCTTCGTCCAGAGCCCAGTCGGGGGAAATCTCGTCTGAAATGTGGGTGAGCATCAGCCGTCGGGCCCCGGCCCGTTCAGCGTGCTCACCGGCCTCGGAGGGGGTGAGGTGGCCCCGGATGCCGGTGCGTTCGGGGCGCGGCAGGGTAGCCTCGGCGATCAGCAGGTCCGCCCCTTCGGCGAATTCGACCAGGGCTTCGTTCGGACAGCAATCTGCCCCGTAGACGATCCTCCCTTCACCGCTGCCGGTCACCGACATCGCATAGGTCGTTATGTAGTGCGGCACTTCGCGAAAGGTGATGGTCAGCGGACCGACCTCGATCGAACCTTCCGGGTCGTACTCGTGGGGCTCGAATGCGCGCTCGAAATGACGACCCAGGTTCCATGACCCGTCCAAATCGTCGAGGAAGCGATGGGAACCGGGCGGCCCGAACAGCTTCGGGCGGGCGGGGTTGTCGGTTCCCGGCCAGGGGTCAATCGGGACCGGTTGCTGGCGCGGCGCGAAGCGCAGCGCGAACCCGTAGGGGATGAGATCCGCGAAGTGATCGGCGTGCAGATGTGAGATCAGCACCGCTTCGATATCTACGTAGTCGTGGTACTTGCGGAGCTTGCCGAAGACTCCGTTACCGCAGTCGAGCAGCACTGCGGTGTCCCCTTCGGTAACCAGGTATCCGCTGCAGGCACCATCCACATCCTGCCAGGCCGGGGATTTGCCCAGAACGGTGAGCTTCATGGTCACCTGCCGGATCCGTTCATCAAGAAGATGCTACCCCGAAGGACCACAGACGGAGCCCGCCTATCTATCAGTGAATGTTTCCAGGCGGACGGGTTTCTGTTGGCAATCGGCGAAGACCGATTGCCGTGTTTATGCCCGGCCGGCCCATCGCGGCGGCCTGAGAAGGAGCATCGGCTGCCGCGGTGGCACGAGCCCCTCCGGCCGGTTTTCGCGGAACGTGCCGCAGGGTTCTTCCAGATCCATCGCACAAAGCATCTTCTGGCGGAAGTAGCAGTCGTCGCAGGAAGGAGCTTTTTTCTTGCGGGCAGCCACTGTCGGCCATCCAAGCAGGACCGGCGCCGGGGGGTCGCCTGCGATTCCGCAAATCGCAGGAATCTTGATTCACAAATCTGCAACAAGCGTCGCATTTTGCGGTGGCGGGAAAGTCCCGTGGGGGGCGAACTTCGTCCTCTCGCGGCTGATGCATCCGGACTCCTTCCCCGGGACCGGCCACACGGGGTTATCCTTTGCCCTGGAGGGGCGTCCCGGGTGACGGCCGATCGGCTGGAGGGGTTTCGGATGAGGTTCAGGTTCTTTTTGATCTTGTTGGCCGGGTCGGCACTGCTCATGCCTTCCGCCGCTTTGGCTTCGCCCTGGATACATGCCCACCGGGGTGGCCCGATTGACAACGGCCAGGCCGCGATGCCGGAGGATTCGATGCCGGCGTTCCGTCAGGCGGCAGCCTGGGGATTCGTGCTTGAAGCCGATGTGAAACTGACCTCGGACAAGGTGCCGGTGGTAATCCACGATGACACGCTGAACCGGACCACCGATTGCAGCGGACCGGTATCGGCGCTTTCGGCAAGCCAGCTCTCGGGCTGCGAGATTGACGTGATCGGCATTGACAGCCGGAAAGTCAGCCTGCCTCCGGGAGATGAGCGCCGGACCCCCGTCCCGACCCTGGCCGATCTGCTTTCCCTGCTGCGGGAAACCGGGGCCAGCGCCAACATCGAGATCAAGAACCTGCCGACCGACAACGACTGGGATCCGACCTACGACTACGCGGAAACGATCGCCAACCAGATCAGGACGGCCGGTGTTCCTTCCTCACAGCTGATAATCCAGTCGTTCATCCTCGGTAACCTCCTGCGCTTCCATCAGGCCTTCCCGGCCCCGGAGACTTCCCTTCTCACCCTGAATCCCTTGAATTCGATCGCGGTCAGTACCGCGGCCGACAATGACATCGACTGGGTTTCCCCCGAATGGCCGGTCGATCAGGCTTTTGTTTCCACAGCCCACGATGCCGGCCTCCGGGTTGTGCCCTGGACGATCGACGAACCCGGCCAGGTCCGTGACGCGACCAAACTGGGGGTCGACGCGGTGATCAGCAATGAGCCGGCGATGGCCCGGCTGGCGGTCCGCGATGCCTCACCGGCCCTGGCCAGGATCCCCAGGGCCCCCTCCCTCCGGGCCTGCCGTTCGACCGTGGCCCGCGACACCCGCCGCCCGGCGAAAGCGATGCTGAAGGGCCGCAACGCCCGCGGCGGCCCGCGCGTCTTCGCGATGCAGTTCAAACAGGATGCCCGGTACATCAAGAGCTACGCCACTTTCCGCAAGAAGATCGAATGCATGATCCGGCTTTGGGTCCTGCCCGACAAGGCAAAGAACCGGCCGAATGTGGTCGCCTTCAACGAAGACGTGGGGTTGATGACCCTCGGCACAGGCTCACGCGGAGCCGGCGCCCGCAGCGCTTTCGCTCATCCGGGCCAGGTCACCGAATGCACGAACGCGCCAGCCCCCTGCCGGGCCCTGGTCGGCCTCAGCCGGATGACGGCCGCCTACGGTGGACCGAACGCCGCCTACACCTCCCGCTTCCCCGGGGTTCACCCGCTCACCCGTGGTTTCACCGCCGCGGTGGACACCAGCGCCCGCGGCTGGATGCAGGTTTTCTCCGACATGGCACGCCGCTACGGGATCTACATCCTCGGCTCCAACAACCAGCCGGAGTTCCGTGAGTCGATGGACCCGGCGGAGATCGACGTCTTCCGTGACCCGGACCTGCCGCGCCCGCAAAGCGTCTATGTCGCGACCGGCCCGGAGGTGTACAACGAGGTTTTCATGTGGGGGCCGAAACTGGTCCGCCAGGAAGGGCCAAGGCCGCTCCGCAATGTGGTTGCCAGCAACCGCAAACTGCCGCTGACGCCGATCGAAGTGGCGCTTGGCCTCACCCCGGGCCCGAATTCCGGCCCCGACGGGATCGCCAATCTGAAGCCCTACCGGGTCCCCGGCACCCGGGCGAAGATCGGGTTCGCGACGAGCATGCCCGCCTTCCAGTTCGGCTACAGCCTCGGTGACCCGGTTCCGGACGGCGATCCCTGCGCCGATATCAGCACCAGCTACATGCGCTGCCTCAGCCATCTTGGCGCGAATCTCGTGATGCAGGATGAGGCCAACCCGGGCGAGTGGGCGACCCCGCCTTCAACCTACTGGCAGCCGCTGGACTGGATGCGCTCCACCTGGCGCTCGGTGGCCGACCCGGGTGTTGCCTTCACCTACAACGTGACCCCGCATATGGTCGGCAATCTCGGTGACCTCACTTTTGACGGCCAGACGGCAATCACCCAGCGTGGGCTGCTGGGCAAGAAGAAGTGCAATTACGTCGGAAACCGGAAACTCGCCGGCAGCGACGACCCGTCATACCGGTTGTATGCGGGCCCGAAACGCCAGTTCCTCACGCTCGCGCCGTGGGTGCGAAAGGACGGTCCTCGTGCGAGTCTGGTCAAGACCAGCCGGGCCCTGATGGCGGCCAGCGGCAAGAAGCTCGAGAACCGCTATCTGGAAACGGCAGCGATCGCCGACCTGCCCTTCCCGCCGAAAAAGAAACGCAAGAACTGCGTCAGCTAGCCGATTGACTGATACCTGTTGCTCCTCGGCCGGTATCCGTGTGGGGTCCCTGGTGTGCACAGTCCCAGTCGGACCCCCCACGGACACCGGCAAGCCACAGACCGAAGGGCCCCACTGGCAGCAGGAGAAGCCGAGCCGATAACGCTCGCAGGTGGAGCCCCTCCCAACCGTCATTTGACCCAAGTGGGAGGGGCGGGTTCGATTTGGAGGGCGGGCGAAGACCCGCCCGACTGCAATTAGTAGCGGTAATGCTCCGGCTTGTAGGGACCCTCTACCTTGACCCCGATGTAGGCGGCCTGCTCCGGGGTCAATTCGGTCAGGTCGGCACCAACCGCTCCCAGGTGGAGGCGGGCGACCTTCTCGTCGAGGTGCTTCGGCAGCACGAACACTCCGAGGCCGTAGTCGGCGGCCTTCGCGTAAAGCTCGATCTGGGCGATCACCTGATTGGTGAACGAGTTCGACATGACGAAACTCGGATGACCGGTCGCGTTGCCGAGGTTCAGCAGGCGGCCCTCGGAAAGGACGATGATCGAGTGCCCGTCCGCGAACCTGAACTCGTGAACCTGCGGCTTGATTTCGATCTTCTCGATGCCCGCCGTGCCCTCGAGCCCGACCATGTCGATCTCGTTGTCGAAGTGACCGATGTTGCCGACGATCGCCTGATGTTTCATCTTCGCCATGTGGGCGGCGGTGATGATGTCCTTGTTGCCGGTGGTGGTGATGAAGATGTCGGCCGATTCGACCACATCCTCGAGACGGCGCACCTCGTAGCCCTGCATCGAGGCCTGAAGGGCGCAGATCGGGTCGATTTCGGTGACGATCACCCTCGCGCCCTGGCCACGGAGGGATTCGGCGCAGCCCTTGCCGACGTCACCGAAACCGCAGACCACGGCAGCTTTGCCGGCGATCATCACGTCGGTTGCGCGATTGATGCCGTCGATCAGCGAGTGGCGGCAGCCGTAAAGGTTGTCGAATTTGGACTTGGTGACCGAGTCGTTGACGTTGATCGCCGGAAAGAGCAGCTCGCCCTTTTCCATCATCTCGTAGAGCCGGTGGACGCCGGTCGTGGTCTCTTCGGTCACACCCTTGATGCCCTTGGCGATGTTGGTCCACTTGGCCGGGTC
>JBGAOF010000163.1:267-4912 GCA_044221915.1 Solirubrobacterales bacterium | reverse complement strand
GCGGTCTCGGCCGGCATCACGTTCAGCATCCTGGTGGTCTTCGGCCTTGTGGTCGGCCAGATCACCTCCAAACAGCTGCGTGACAACTACACCGCCGACACCGAAGCGAAGGCCCGTGAGCTGGCGATTGACCTTCGCGACCAGGGCGTGATCACGCCCGCCTATTTTGGCGATGAGAAACGACTGAACCGGCTGCTGGCCTCGGTGAACGGAGTCGCGGACCTGACCCCGATCGCCAACGGAATCACCTACCGCCCCCCGAACACGCACTACCTCGGGCCGATTTCATCTACCCCGGGGATTTCTTCCTACGATGGCTGGCAGATCGCCACGGTCTATGTCCAGGAAGCGGTCGGCAGTCCGGTTGCGATCGCCCTGGTCCGCTACGGACGCCCGATGGAGCGACTGGAGGCGTCGATCGGCCGGATCTGGTTTGCGGTTTTCGCAGGAATCGTGGCGGCGACCCTGATCGCCGCGGTCGGGGGCGTAATTCTCTCCCGGCGGGCGATGCGCCCGGTCTCCGCCCTGACCTCGGCTGCCGGGCAGATCGCCCGGACCCGCGACCCCGAGGTGAGTCTGCGTGAACCGGAGGGAGACGACGAAGTGGCCGAACTGACCCGGACCTTCAACGACATGCTCCACGAACTTTCCATCGCCCGCACCGAACGTGAGCTCGCCCTGAAGCGCCAGCGCGAGTTCGTGGCCGACGCCTCCCACGAGCTGAAGACCCCCTTGACCAGTGTGCTGGCGAACCTGGAACTGCTGGATGACTCCCTCCGTCGGGAGACCGGCGGCGGGGGCGACCAGGGATTCGAGCTTGAATCGGTCGAATCTGCCCTGCGCTCCTCAAACCGGATGAAACGACTGGTCTCGGATCTGCAACTGCTGGCAAGGGCCGATGCGGGATATGCGGCAGACCAAGGGGCCTGTGACCTGACCGAGATCGCCGGCAATGTCGCAGCCGAGCTAAAGCCTCTCTATGAAGATCACCACCTGGTGCTGGATACACATGGTCCGGTGGTCGTGGACGGGATCGGTGACGAACTCCACCGGGTCATTGTGAACCTGATCGACAACGCCATCCGGCACACACCGGCAGGCAGCACGATCACGGTTACCACCCGCCTGGATGCCGATATCGCCGAGCTGAGGGTGGAAGATGACGGTCCCGGAATTCCGGTCGAGCTGCGCCCCACGATATTCGACCGTTTCGTCAGGAATACAGGGCCGGCGGACCGGGCAAGAGGCAAGGGCAGCGGCCTCGGACTAGCCATCGTCAAGGCAATTGCCCGCAGCCATGGCGGCTCTGCAGCAGTAGGCGATTCGCCCCGGGGCGGCGCCTGTTTCATGGTCCGGATCCCGGCCGCAAAACCTCAAGGAAACCGTTAACGAAGCTTTAGGGCGATTTTAGGCCCCCTCCGTATCTTTTCTGACGGACGAGACACATGAAGCCGCCGGGGATCTCCCCCAGACAGCCCCGGCGGCTTCACTTCTTCAGAGCAGACCGTTGAGCCGACTCCCTCCCCCAGGCCCAGCGGTCTCTCTGTGTTAACGGGGGAATCCCGGCATCACCGAGCTTGTCGGCATCACTGACCTTCCCGGCATCACCGAGCCGGTCGAGCGGTCAGACTTCGACAACCACAGGGACGACCATCGGACGCCGCTTCAGGCGCTTGTGGATGAAGCCCGCTACCGCATCGTGGAGATCCTGCTGAACGAGGTCGTGGTCGCGCACCTTGGCTTCCGCCGCCCGGTCGAGCGAATCCTCGATCAGGTCATGCAGATCGTCGAGCAGTTCGGCATCCTCGTCGAGTCCGGGGACGCCACGAGCGATGACCTCCGGGTCGGAGACCACTTCACCGTCATCTTCGGCGATCGTCGCGACCACGATCACGATGCCATCGGCAGAGATCGTGCGCCGGTCCCTCAGGGTCGCATCATTCGGGTCGGAAAGCTCAATCCCGTCAACGTAGATCACGCCTCCGGCGGTCTCTTCCGCCAGTTCTGCCCCTTCGGGCCCGAGCAGCAAGGCCTGACCGTTGTGGTTGCGGAAGATGTTCTCGTCCGGCACACCAACCGACCGGGCCAGTTCCGAGTGGAGGCGGATCCGCTGGAAGTCACCGTGGACCGGCATCACATACTTCGGCCGGGCCAGGTTCAGCATCATCTTGATCTCTTCCCGGTAGCCGTGGCCGGAAGCGTGGATCGGGGCGTCCTTCGGGGTGACCACGCTGGCGCCAAGCTCATAGATGCGATCGATCGTCTCGTTGACCGCCCGCTCGTTGCCGGGCACCGGAGTGGCCGAAAAGACGACCGTATCCCCGGAGTGGAGCTCGATATCGCGGTGATCGTTATTGGCCATCCGCCTCAGGGCCGAGAAGGGCTCCCCCTGGGAGCCGGTTGAGATCACCACCACCCGCTCATCGGGGAAATCCTCGATTTCACGGGGCTGGATCAGCAGGCCGTCAGGGGCGTTCGCCATACCGAGATTGGAGGCGATGTTGTAGTTCTTGCGCATCGACCGTCCAACCAGGGCGACCTTCCGGTCGAGACGGGCGGCCGCATCGATTACCTGCTGGACCCGGTGGATGTTCGAGGCAAAGGAAGTGACGATTATGCGGCCTTCGCAACGGGAAAACGTGTCAAAAAGGGCGGGACCAACGCTCGACTCCGAGGGTGAGACTCCGGGCCGGTCGGCGTTCGTCGAATCGCCGCAGAGAAGGAGTAATCCCTCGTCGCCGAGGGCAGCCAGCCGCGCCACGTCGGCGGGACGGCCGTCGACCGGAGTCTGGTCGAACTTGTAATCCCCGGTCATGAAGATCTTGCCGAGGTCCGTGCCGATGATCACGCCGCGCATGTCGGGAATGGAATGCGAGAGATGAACCAGCTCGATCTCGAACGGCCCGGCCTGAACGGCCTTTCCGGCCGGCAGCTCAGCCAGCGGAGCCGCTCCGAGCTTGTGCTCGTCGAGTTTCGAACGGACCATGCCAACGGTTAGCATGCCGCCGTAGATGACCTTCGGGAATCCGATCTCCCTCAGGACATACGGAAGGGCACCGACATGATCCTCGTGCCCGTGAGTGAGAACGATCGCCTCGATGTCATTGGCCCGTTCACGCAGGTAGTCGAAGTCGGGCAGCACAAGATCGATTCCGAGCATGTCGGGGGTCGGAAACATCAACCCTGTATCGACCACCACGATCCTGCCGCGGTACTCGATCACCATCATGTTCTTGCCGATCTCCCCCAGGCCGCCCAGCGGCAGGAGCTTGACCTTCTCTCCGCTCATGCGGCGGGTACTCCGGCCTCCGCCAGGAGCTCCTCAACCGCGTCCCGCTCCCGGTCGGTTGGTTCAACCATCGGCAGGCGCATGGTCGGCGGCAGCAGACCCCGGCTGGCCAATGCTGCCTTGACCGGAATCGGGTTGACGACCACCCCCATCGCCTCGTAAAGCGGGCGGAGCTGATGGTCCAGTTCCTCGGCCTCGTCGTGGCGGCCCTCCTGCCAGAGGTCCCAGATCCTCCGCATGCGACCGTTGTCGAGATGGGAAGCGACGAGTATCCCGCCCGCACCACCGAACCTGAGGGTGGGCAGGAAACTCACGTCATCACCGGCCAGGACATCGAGTCCGTCGATCGGGCCGAGATCGTCGGGGTTGGCCTGTTTGACCGCTTTCAACTCGTCAATCCGGGCCAGCTCGGCCAGCAGCGCCGGCGGCATATTGACCCCGGTCCTGGAAGGAATGTTGTAGGCCACCAGCGGGAATCCGGGGCTACCTTCGGCAATCGCCTCGAAATGGCCAAGTATCCCGGCTTCGGGTGGGCGGTTGTAATAGGGGGTGACAACCAGACCGGCATCAGCGCCGGCTTCGGCCGCCATCCTGGTCAGTTCCACCGAATGCCGGGTGTCGTTTGATCCGGTCCCCAGGATCACGGTGACGTCCTCGCCCACTTCGGCGATCACACCCTTGAGCAAGGCGATCTTCTCGTCGTCTTCAAGGGTAGGTGATTCCCCTGTCGTACCCGCGACGACAAGCCCGTGGGAACCGTTCTCGACCAGGTAGGCAGCCAGTTTTCTGGTCGAGTCAACATCCAGCTCGCCATTGGGCCGGAAGGCAGTTGCCAGCGCCGTGATTACACCTCTGATCTCACTCACGTCCCGCACCCTATCCCACCGCCTGAGCGCAGATGGCCGAGGGGATCCTCAACCGGCCGGCACACATGGTGCCCGTCGGTCAATCCATGGATGTACCCGCTCAAGATCACCGGCCAGGCGCAGCAGTACATCCTCCCGCCAGATCGGGGCCACGAACTGGATACCGACCGGCAGTCCTTCTTCGCTGGTCTCCAGCGGCACCGAGATCGCGGGCTGCCCGGTGGCGTTGAAGATACCGGTGAAGGTCGCGATAGCCCGGGCCTTTGCCATCGCGTCCATCGGGTCCGGGCCGTTCTGATCGTAATGTCCGAGCTTCGGGGGCAATCCCGCCAGGGTCGGTGTCATCAGCAGGTCGAACTTGCCGTCCATCTGGATTCCGGCGATCAGCCGGCCGATCAGCTGGTGCTGGGCCACCGCGGAAAGGTAGGCGGCACCACCTTCGGTCCGGCCCTTCTCGATCAGCGCCCAGGTCAGCGGCTCAACGTCATCC
>JBGAOF010000163.1:0-257 GCA_044221915.1 Solirubrobacterales bacterium | reverse complement strand
GGGGTGAGCGGACGGCCGAGGATCAGGCTCAGCGTATCGGCCGTCTGGCTCATTCCCGCCGCCCAGCGAGTCACGAAGGTCTGATAGAGCATGTCGGGTTCCCCGGCATCCGGCATCCCGAATTCGGTGATCTCGTGACCGAGGCCCTCCAGCTTGCGGGCAGCCGCTCTTGTGGCTTCGACCACGGCCGGCTCAAGCGAATCGCCGGTCAGTGACTCAGTTAGCATCGCGATCCTGAGAGGACCACTTCCCCTGTC
>JBGAOF010000162.1:0-4922 GCA_044221915.1 Solirubrobacterales bacterium | reverse complement strand
TTTCGGCCAAGGTCAAGGCCGGCAAGGTGAGCGTCACTCTGAAGTCGGGCGGGAAGCTCAGCGGCGTGGCCAAGCTCGTCACGGTGAAGAAGGTCAAGCTCGGTGGCAAGAATTACGCCAAGGGCACCCTGATCGCCAAGTCCGGGTACAGCTTCGGGAAGGCCGGCACGAAGAAGGTCTCGCTGAAGCTCACCAACGCCGGACGCAAGATCCTGAAAAAGGGCAAGGCGCACAAGGCCAAGGTCGTGCTCGGCGGCAAGTCCGCCGGGAAGATCCGGATCGGCCACTGAGCCCGGGCCGGATCCGGCCCAGAGAAGCTCGTTGGAACGGCCCCGGTGAGAACCGGGGCCGTTTTCGATCCGGGATCTCTTGAGGTTCCGCGCTACCGGTGGACTTCCAGATCACCGGCGAGTTCGGTCTTGCCGTTTCGCTGGAACTGGACGTCAACCGTCTCGTTCTTGTTGTAAAAACCGACCACGCCCAGCAGCATGAACAGCTTGCGGCGGCCGGACTTGCTCTCCTTGATGATCTCCCTGCTGAACCGGATTTCCCCGTCACCCAGGGTGTAGTCCACTCCCTCGGTCTGAATCACTCCGTTGACAAAGACGACCACCGGCGCTTCGGCCTCCGGAGGCAGATTGACGCGACGCCCCGCGGCGTAGGAACCCTTGGGGACATCCGGGTTGGACCCTTGCTCGTTCACGGGTCCAAAAATAGTCGAAGGGATCTCATGGCGTCGGCGATCGAATCGCCGTCGAGAACCTGTCGCTTGACTCCGCCCGCGTACGGGATCACCGAAAGGTCACCCTGGATGTCCATGCCGGCTGTGGGAGGTGAAAAGAAGCCCTTGCCGCTAATCTCGATCCTGGCGTTGACGATCTGGCCGGGTTCATAGTCCCGGATCGCCTTGACTTCCCTGAGCGGTCCTTCGCTGACGATCTCCTCGGCCGCTGCTCGGGCCGCTCCCAGAGCGTCGTCGAGATCGTCGAAGTTGCTTCGGGTCACATCGGACCCGTGCCGGACGGTGAGCTTCCAACGGGACATGCTCGGGGCTCCGGGCAGGGACCGGTTCAGGAAGGCCGCGTGGCCGGGCCGGAGATCCTCTCCTCGCCCGTCCGTTCTCCGATCGGGATGTAGTCCGCTTCCCTCGGGCCCGTATAGATCTGTCGCGGGCGGGCGATCTTCTTGTCCGGATCATCGGTCATTTCCAGCCACTGGGCGATCCACCCTGCGGTGCGCGCAATCGCGAAGATCACGGTGAACATGCCGGTGGGGATTCTGAGCGCCTCGTAAATGATTCCGGAATAAAAGTCGACGTTCGGGTAGAGCTTGCGGGAGGTGAAGAACTCGTCGTCGAGGGCCTGTTTCTCGAGTTCGGTGGCGAGTTCGACCAGCGGGTTGTATTCGGTGGCCTCGAAAACCTCGTCGGCGTGACTCTTGATGATACGGGCCCGAGGGTCGTAGTTCTTGTAGACCCGGTGACCGAAGCCCATCAGCTTCTCTTCACGGTTTTTCACGGCCTCGAGAAAGTCGGGGATGTTCTCGACCCTCTCGATGCGCCGCAGCATCTTCAGCACCGCCTCGTTGGCACCGCCGTGAAGCCGTCCGTAAAGCGCGGCGATGCCGGCCGCCACCGCCGAGTAAGGGTCGACATCCGAAGAGCCGACGCCGCGCACGGCGCTGGTCGAGCAATTCTGCTCATGATCTGCGTGGAGGATGAAAAGCACGTCAATCGCCTTCGAAAGCCGGGGGTCGGGCTCGTACTTCGTCTCGGTCATCTTGAACATCATCGAGAGGAAGTTCTCCGGATAGGAAAGGTCGTTGTCCGGGTAGGCGTAGGGCAGCCCCATGTTGTGCCGGTAGGAGAAAGCAGCCAGGGTTGGCATCTTGGCGATCAGGCGAATCGTCGCCAGGTAACGCTCGATCGGATCAAGGATCTGGTTGGAATCCGGATAGAAGGTCGAGAGGGCCCCCGTAGAGGCCAGCAGCATCCCCATCGGATGCGCGTCGTAGCGGAAACCGGTCAGGAACTTCTTGATGTCCTCGTGGACGAAAGTATGGTGGGTCACATCGTGGACCCAGGCTTCCAGCTGGGGACGTGTCGGGAGGTCACCGAACACCAGCAGGTAGGCGACCTCAAGGTAGGTCGAGTGCTCACAAAGCTGTTCGATCGGAATCCCGCGATGCTCCAGGATTCCCGCCTCCCCGTCAATGTAGGTGATCGCCGAACGGCAGGAGGCGGTATTGGTGAAGGCCGGGTCGAAGGACATCATTCCGAAGTCGTCCTCATTGACCTTGATCTGGCGCAGGTCGAGGGCCCGGATCGTGTCTGCCTCGATCGGCAGCTCATAGCTGCGGCCGGTCCGGTTATCGGTGACGGTGAGGGTGTCCCTCCCGGTGGCTACTCCACCCTCATCGGCCGCTTCGGCTTGCTGTTCGGTCGGCATGCTTCTCCTCGTGGCTCTTCTCTCGGATCTGGTTCCCCCGCAGTATCTCAGTTCCCCCGCCCCGCCAGATGCCGCTCGGTCCGGTCGATCGCCGGTTTGCCCACAAATCGCCGGGAAACCCAGGCCCAGGCCAGGCTCGCAGGGATGACCAGGACCGACCAGAGCAGAAAGGCGCCGAGGCTGCCATTTTCGGGCGGCTGGAGCAGCTGGCCGACATAGAACGCGATCGGGAGGTGGATCAGGTAAAGCCCGTAGCTGAGGCGGGCTCCTTCGGCTGCGGCGCGGTTGTCAAAAATCCTCTGAATCAGGGGCGGACCGAGGGCGACGAAGAGAACCAGCACGGCCCGGCTGGCCGAAGACAGCAGGTTCGGGACGATCAACAGCCGACCGAGACCCGATCCGTCGAACCCCGTGGTCGATGTGACCGCCTCCTGCGAGAAGGCAACCCCGCAGGCAATCCAGGTGATCGTTGCGACGAAAAAGGCGGTTGGCAGCCCCCATGTGACCCATCGGCTGCCGGGAGTCAACCTCGCCTTCTGGTAGAGCATGGCGGCGAACATGCCGGCCGCGAATGACCAGAAGAAGCTCGGCGACTGTTCAACCGCGATGATCATCCGCTGCTCTTCGGTCGCCTGGCCCTGGGCCAGCCAGGAAAAGGACCCGGGCAGATGGTGGATCGCCAGCTTCCAGCCGACGGTCACCGCCAACGCGAGCAGCAGCGCCGCCCAGGGGAGCTTCAACATCATGCGGCTGAAGGGCGGAAAAACAAGGTAGAGCCCGAGGATCACCGGAATCATCCAAAGCGCGCCATCGATCCAGAATCCGATCAGAAAATCGGGGTCAAAGAACCGGACCACTGTCTGCAGGTCGAAAACATGGATCAGGAACTGGGCCGGGGAAGGGACCGGCGGCTGGAAGGCCACGGGGATGAAGACGATCATCAGGGTGACTGCGACCAGGCAGAGCCAGTACTCCGGCTGGATGCGGACGATCCGGCGCAGCAGGAAGAAACCGGTGCCGTCCTTGATCCGTCCTCTCCGCAGAACCGGGAGAAAGAGCAGGAAGCCGCTGATCACGAAGAACAGGTCAATCGTATTGCCGAGAACGGTCCAGATCGCCCGGGCCTTGAGGCCGGTGTCGCCAACCGCGAGCAGGCCCGAGATGCCGAAGAGGTGAACCACCACAACACCGAAGAGGGCAAAGGCTCGCAGCCCGTCGAAGACCCCGATTCGCCCGGCCCCAGCCCCGGGCGCCGTCAACTCAGCTCCCCGGGGCGGTGAAATCGGTCATCGACTGCAGGGCCAGCAACCGCGCTTCGATCTCGTCGCGGGTCAGGCGGCTGACCCGCTCGGTGCCGAACTCCTCGACGTTGTATGAGGCGAGGACCGTCCCGTAGCCCATTGCCGTCCGCAGGGTGTCATGGTTGATGTCACCGGCCTCGCCGTCGAGGTAGCCAAGGAAGCCGCCGGCGAAGGAGTCGCCTGCCCCGGTCGGATCGCGGACGTCCTCCAGGGGGAATCCGGGCAGGGCGAAGAAGCCGGATGGCGTGAAAAGTGCCG
Source organism: Solirubrobacterales bacterium (assembly GCA_044221915.1). Taxonomy (GTDB): domain Bacteria; phylum Actinomycetota; class Thermoleophilia; order Solirubrobacterales; family 70-9; genus 67-14. The sequence continues at coordinate 916 of JBGAOF010000162.1, read as the reverse complement.
CTCCGTACTCACCTTGCTTGGCGACCACGGCCCTCGGGCCGATCTTCATGACCGCTGCAGCGGCCCGGGCGAGGTTCGGCTCGCCGGTGAGCTGCCGGATCTCGGCGTCATTGATCAGCAGGCAGTCCACTTCGGAGATCGCCTGAAGGAGGGACTCCTTCGCGGTGTCAATCCAGAGATTCATCGTGTCGAGGCCAACAAAGCCGGCCCCTTCACACTGGGCCCGGACCTGGCGCTGCAAGTCCGGCTGGATGTTGGCCAAGAACAGCAGGTCGGCCGCCCGCGAATCATCCGAAAGCTTGGGCTGGAAGTCACCGAAAACATTCAGCCGGGTGTCGTCGGTGTGAGCGGTGTTGAGGTCGTACTCGTAATGGCCCTTCCAGAAGAAGGTCTCGCCGGGAACCCGTTCGATGTCATCGGTCACCACCCCCCGGCTCTCGAGGACCTCAAGCTCGGCCTGGGAGAAGTCGTCACCGACCGGGCCGACCACACGGACCCGAGTGAAGAAACTCGCGGCCAGCGAGAAGTGGACTGCCGAGCCGCCGAGCATGCGCTCGCGCTCGCCGAACGGGGTTGTGACCGCATCGAAGGCGATCGATCCGACAACGGTCAATGACATGCCCGGGATCGTATTGGTCAGCGTGACAAGATGGTTTGGTGAAAGCCATCCAGATTCGGGAGTTCGGCGGTCCCGAGGTCATGAACCTTGTCGAACTGCCCGACCCGGTTGCCGGTGATGGTGAGGTGCTGGCCCGGATCAGCCGGATCGGCGTCAACTTTTCCGACACCCACATCACCAACGATCAGTACGTGGCGCGGCAGGAGTTGCCGCTGGTCCCCGGGATTGAATTCGTCGGGATCGACCCGGACGGCCGCCGGGTTGCGTCGGTGGTTCCTCACGGTGCCTATGTCGAAC
>JBGAOF010000161.1:0-4923 GCA_044221915.1 Solirubrobacterales bacterium | reverse complement strand
AACCGCCGCGACCAGGCTTTCGCTCGTTGCCGGGTCACCCTCACCGGCGCCGGAAAGAACCGGGTACTGGTCAAACACAAGCAGGACCAAGGCAGTTGAAGCGACCGTCACCAGGGCAATACCGAGGATCCGCAACCGGTCGGCGCTCATGAAAAGCAGGAGCAACAAGGCAATGGTTGCGACCAGCAGGCCGCCCCGCGAGTAAGTCAGGTAAAGGCAGACCCCGGCCACCGTCGCCACCGAAATCGAGATTGCCCGCCAGCGGCCGCATCGGGCAGTCGCCGCAAACCAGATGAAAAGCACCAGCGCCGAACCGAAGGCGATGCCGTCGGCGTTCCAGTAGTCGAGCGGGAACTTGAGCCGGGTAACAGCGAACGGCGTGCCGGTATCGCCACCGGGAAGCAGGCGGTCGCCCAACGCGAGCAAGGTGATGAAAGCGAGCCCGGCCCCGAGACCGCGAGCGAACCATTGACGTTGGGCGGGTGTTCTCAAAGTGAGAATCGCGGCGGTGAAGAAACCGAGGTACCCGATGCCCCGTTCGAACTCGGCCAGACTCGACGAGACCGAATCAGACCAGAGCGATGAAACACCCGACCAGAGAGCCAGCGAAAGCAGCAGGCCACCCACCAGCGCCATCGACCGCCCCGGCCGCGCCTGCTCAGGCATCGGAACCAGCAGCAGCGCCGCAACCAGCACCCAGGCGAGTATTCCGCTCAGATGACGGGGAAAGAGATCAAAGCCACCACCAGCCAGGGCAAGCCCGGCAAGCAGCAGAAAGGGAAGTAGAAATGCGACGAAATCGGCTATCTTGCCCGGATATGAACGCTCGACCGAATTTGCGTCCGGACCTGCGGCGCTGGCTTTGCCTTGCGGCATCGATCCTGGGGCTTGTGTTGCTGGCATCCGCTTTGGCACCGGGGACGGTACCTACTTCCTCAGCTACCGACGTCTACACCGAGGAGCCGCCCCCGCCGACTCCCAATACCGGTGGCAACGGTGGCAACGACAAGACCGGCGGCAACACCAACACCGGTGGCAACGGCTCCGGCCAGAGCAATGGCTCCGGCAACTCCGGTTCGGGCGGCTCCAGCACCAGCCCTGACACTTCGACCAGCAGCGACGGCACCACCGGGGAACCGAAGCAGTACAGCTACGGCGGGACCGGTGACGAGCCCTCGAAGGGCAAGGAGAAGGACAAGGCCGGCAAGGATTCGAACTCCGAGGACAGCGCCGCGGCCGTCAACACCTCCGGGGAGGATGACGACGGAGATGACGGTGGTTCGGCCCTCCCCTGGATCATCGCGATCCTGATCGGAGTCCCGGTGATCGGTGGGATCGCCTACTACGTCTGGAAACGGCGTCAGGGTGGCGACGACGAGACCAAGGAGAAGCTGAAGTCAGCCCTCAACGGGAAGTCGAAGGGCCCGGAAGGGTCCTGACCCTCGCGATCGCTCCGGCCAGCAGGCTGAATCCCAGCCTGCCGGCTATGCCGAGGTAAACCAGAAGATTCACGACGCCGGCCCTCTCGGGGGCCTCGAACCGGCGGTAAAAACGGCCCATGCCGCGGTGGAAGGCGATCTCCTGGCGGGGGCGTCGCCGGCCAGGGCTTGACCCGCCCTTCACGTGAAGGGCGGTACCGGAAGGCTCGTAGAAAACCGCCCATCCGGCCAGGCCGAACCGGCGGCACCAGTCGAGATCTTCCATGTAAAGCCAGTAGCCCTCGTCAAGCGGACCGACCTCGCAGAGTGCCTCACGGCGAACCAGCATGAAGGCTCCGTTCACGGAGTCGACCACGCCGGGCTCGTCTTCATCGAGCCAGGTCGCGCGGTACTGGCTCAGGGCGGCCGGGGCACCCGCCACCCTGCCCAGCCCCGTGAAATGAGCCAGGGCTCCGAGCGGCGTGGGGAATGCCCGCTTGCTGGCGTGGTCGAAACGGCCATCAGGGGTGATAAGCCGAACGCCGACCATGCCGATCCTGGCGTCCGAATCGAGCCGCTCGATTGCCCTGTCAAGGGTTCCCGCGCGGACCTCCGTATCGGGATTCAGCAGCAGGAACATCGCCGCCGGATCGGCGTCTCCGGCCTCGGCCAGGACCAGGTTGTTGGCCGCTGAAAAACCGATGTTGCCGGCCCGCAGGAGTCGCACCTCGGGGAACTCCACCGCGACCATTTCGGGTGTTTCATCCGGTGAACCGGAATCAACCACGGTGACCCGCATCCGCACCGAGGGGGGATGCTCCAGAAGCGATTCGAGGCAATTGCGAAGCAGGGCAGTGGCACCGTGGCTGACCACGATCACCTCCAGATCGAAGGCCGCCCGGCTCAGAATGAACCTTCGCCCCGGATTACCGCCCGGGGCGTACGAAGGAGGATCTTGACATCCCCGGTGATAGTCAGGTTGTCCACGTAGTCACGTTCAAGCGCGAGGCGTTCCTCGAAGGTGAGCCCGCCACGTCCGGCCACCTGCATCGGCCCGGTGAGTCCCGGCTTGACCCGCAGCCGCTGCCGCTGGCGCTCGTCATAGAGGGCGACCACCGCCTCCTCCTCCGGCCGTGGTCCGACCAGGGACATATCCCCCTTCAGCACATTGATGAACTGCGGTACCTCATCGAAACTCGATCGGCGCAGCAGGCGGCCGATCCGGGTCACCCTCGGGTCGTTCGTGATCTTGAAAGCGGGTTCATCGAGCGCATCCAGGTCAATCAGGGAATCAAGCTGCTCTTCCGCGTCATCAACCATGGTTCGCAGCTTGAACATCGTGAAGCGGCGCCCGTCACGGCCGATCCTGACCTGGCGGAAGAAGACCGGCCCCGGTGAATCAAGGCGGATCACCGCCGCAGCGAGGGCCAGCAGGGGTGCGGTGACCGCCAGCATCGAAATCGAGACGGTCAGGTCCATGAAGCGCTTGATCGCCATGGTCGAGCGGGGCGGGTCGCTGAACTGGAAGTCCAGCATCGGGACTTCCGCGATCCGGTTCAGTTCGGTGCCCGGTCCCAGCACCGCCTGGTTTGCCGGCACCATGGTCACCGCGACCCGGGCATTGCGACAAGTGGCGATGATTTCCCCGACCGACCTGGCGCTGAGCTCATCGTCGGCGATCACAACCCGGGTTACCTGCTGGTCGGTCGCGACCCGGGCCAGGTCGCCCGGGTCACCGAAGTATCTGGCCCCGGTGCTGGCCGGCCCGGAAACCTCGCCGCCCGCGGAATCGCCGACGTAGCCGAGGACATCCAGGTGATCCCCGCCCTGGACTATCAACCGCATCGTGACCAGTCTCGCCTTCGGCCCGGAACCGACCACCAGGGTCCGCTCCGGAGCCGCGACCCGCCGGTACACCCAGCGGATCAGGCTGCGCAGCACGATCGCCACGAAGAATGCAACCGCGCCGATCACAACCATCACCGAACTGTTCAGCCCCGCCTCAAGCATCCCGGTCACCGCCCAGGCGGCGGCGATCGTCATCGCCGCAGTCGCCAGAAGGGCCGGCAGCTCATCGAGAGTGGAGTGGCGGATACGCCGGCTGTCGCGGTCGTAAAGGTTGTTGATCTTGGCGATCAGAATCCAGATCGGAATCGCAACCAGGGCCCAGACGGTCTCTCCGTTGCTGAGCGAGTTCCACTGGGTCGCGACGAGGACGCCGAGCCCGATCGCCGAAGCATCGGCCAGGGCGAGGCCCCAGCGCCTCATCCGCTGGAGCTGGCGGACCTGGTCCGGGTCGCTGATCCGGCCGCCCCGCGGGGACGCGGATGATGCCCGGGCGGCGGCGTCGCCTCCGTCAATTTTCGAGCTGGGCTGGGCCATGGCCGTCTATTTTCCCAAACCCTTGCGGGATTCACAGGATTTGACCGGCATTTCCCGGGCCGGGTGGCCGGGGGCGTAGCATTCGGGGGTTGAAGGTGACGAAAAAACCGGCCACAGACTTGACTCCCGACGATCCCCTTTCCCCGTTCAGTGCGGTGGTCAGACGGTGGTTCTCGGCTTCATTCGAGGCGCCGACCCCGGCTCAGGACCTTGGCTGGCGGTCGATCTCATCCGGGCATGACACCCTGATCTGCGCCCCGACCGGGTCCGGCAAGACCCTCGCGAGCTTTCTCTGGGGGATTGACCGCCTCGCCCGCTCTCGGCTTGAACCGGCCTCAGGCGACCCGCCGGCTCCCGGGGTGAAGCTGCTCTACGTGTCTCCCCTGAAAGCGCTCTCCTATGACATCGAACGCAATCTGCGGGTTCCGCTGAAGGGGATCGGGGTGGATATTCCGGTCGGGATCCGTACCGGGGACACACCTCAATCCGACCGTAACCGGATGCGTCGGCAGCCACCCGAGATCCTGATCACCACCCCGGAGTCGCTCTACCTGATGATTTCTTCGGGGGCGCGGGAGATCCTGGCCGGGGTTGAGACCGTGATAGTCGACGAGATCCACGCGGTGGCGGCGACCAAGCGCGGGGCTCATCTCGCTCTCACCCTGGAGCGCCTTGAGCACCTGGCCCGCGCCGGCGGCATCGAGCGGATCCAACGAATCGGGCTTTCGGCCACCCAACGGCCCCTGGAACGGATCGCCGGATTCCTTTCGGGCCCGGGCCGTGAATGCCGGGTGGTTGATCCGGGTCAGAACAAGGAGCTCGACCTCAAGATCGTGGTTCCGGTCGAGGACATGACCGAACCCGCGGCCGGCGGAGACGACGGCTCTGCGGACGACGCTCCGATCCGGTCCATCTGGCCGGCCATCTACCCGGAACTGCTGGCACAGGTACATGCGCACCGGTCAACGATCATCTTCGTCAACAACCGCCGCGCGGCGGAGCGGCTCGCCCAGCGCCTCAACGACCTCGACGGGGAAACGGGTGAGATTGAATCCCCGAATCGCACGGCGACCACCGATCGGCCGGTTCGGCCCGAGGCCGCCAAGGGACTGCCGCTGGCCCG
>JBGAOF010000160.1:0-4950 GCA_044221915.1 Solirubrobacterales bacterium | reverse complement strand
TTCTGAACCGGCCGGTGATGGAACACATCATCCGCCTGCTCGCCCGGCATGGTTTCGACGAGGTGATCAGCAACGTCCACTGGTTCCCGGAAGCGATCCGGGGGCATTTCGGGGACGGCACCGGCTTCGGGGTGCGGCTCGATTACAGCGTCGAAGAGAGGCTGCTGGGGACGGCCGGCGGCGTGAGGCTGGCTTCCGGATTTTTCGACGATGACTTTCTGGTTATTTCCGGTGATGCCATGACCGACATCGACCTGGCTTCGATGCGCGAATTCCATCGGTCCCATGGGGGAATCGCCACCTTGGCGACGCGCCGGGTCAGCGACACCTCCGAATTCGGAGTGGTGATCACCGGCGAGGATGGCCGTATCCAGGGGTTTCAGGAGAAACCGGACTCCTCCGAGGCGCTTTCGGATCTGGCGAACTGCGGTATCTACATGTTCAGTCGGGAGATCTTCGATCATTTTCCTGAGCCCGGCCAGAGTGGCCTTGCCGGGCCCGATCACCCGGACGGATTCGCAGACTGGGCAGTTGATGTCTTTCCACGCCTGCTTGATGAGGACATTGATTTCTACGCCCATGAGGTGGAGGCTTACTGGAATGACATCGGAACGATCGGCGAACTGATCCAGAGCAACTTCGATGCGCTCACGGGTGAAATCGAGCTCGAAATGCCGGCGAATCAGCCGGCCGCAGGGGTCTGGACCGAAGGTGAGGTCGAGGGTCTGGGTGGCGCTGACATCGAAGGTCCGGTGCTGATCGGGGATGGAGTCACGATCGGCCCCGATGCCCAGCTGGTGGGCCCGCTTGTGATTGGTTCTGGCTGCTCGATCGGGGCTGGGGCAGGGGTGCGTGAAGCGGTCCTGCTCGACCGGTCCTCCCTGGAGAAGGGTGCCTTCATCGCCGGTGGGCTGCTAGGTCCCGTGCGCGACTGATTTCCTGCCACATCCGCCGGGAGGGGTGGATCCCGTTGCAGGATTGTTGCACCCCTCGCAACACGGTTGAGAGTTTTCCGGTCAGCCTTGAAACATGGACCCGGGCCAGCTGATTGCCTTCCTTGTACCGGCCCGCTGCCCGTTGTGCCGCGAGCCGGTCGACCCCGGTGCCCCCGTCTGCGGAGACTGCATGCGCGCACTGAACCGGTCGCTGGTGCTGCGGCTTGACCCACCCGAAGATGTGGACCGGATCGCTTCCTGTGCCGACCATGACTCGGTAGCTCGCAGCCTTCTCCACGCCTTCAAGTTTCGCCAAATGACCGGTCTTGCCCCGTTGATCGCCGGATTTATGGCGGATGCCACCGGGCCGGCGGAAGAGAGAATGATTTTGGTCCCGGTGCCACCTTCCCGCCTGCGTACCTGGCTGCGCGGGTTCGATCCGGTCGGCCTGCTGGCCCTGGAAATTTCGCGTCAGACCGGAATCAGCCTGCCTGCAAGCCCGGTTCTCTGCCGGGTGGGGCGTAGCCGGCAGCTAGGGCGGGACCGGGCCGGAAGGCTGGCTGCCCCGCCGGCGATCAGGCCGACCGCCGGGGCGACCGGGTGGCTTGGTGGACGGGAAGTGATCCTGGTCGATGACGTGATGACGACAGGAACCACCCTGACTGCCGCGGCTGGAGCACTCCGTCTGGCCGGAGCAGAGCGGATTGCTGCCCTCACTTTCACGAGGCGCCTGTGAGAACCATCATTCGTCACTTGCCAACGTCCTGCGTCCCGGCTACCATCGGCCAAAGGAACACAACCCCGCGAGGAGGTCCCATGCGAATCGAGATTCGTGGCCGCAACGTCGAAATCACCGACGAGATGCGCGAACAGGTGGCCCAGAGGTTCAAGCGGCTTGGCGAACAGGTCTCGCCGCTCGCCCGTATTGAAGTTGTCGTCTCCGAGGAGCAGAATCCGGCCATCGCCGACAAGTGCGTGGCTGAAGGAACGCTTCACCTCAAAGGCGTGACCCTTCATGCCCATGAGGCAAGCCCGGAGATGATGCACACCATCCACGAACTCGCAGAGGACATGCGCCGTCAGGTCAAACGCCACAAGGAGAAACGGCGAAAGAGGAGAGAAACACGAAAGCTTGTGAACCGCCTCCAGGGCCGCGAAACCGGGAGTGCGCAGTCTGGCGCGTAACCGGCCAAGGCGGTAATCGTTACGAGAGGGCCGGGAATCCCGGCCCTCTCGCTTTTCGCGTTTAGCCGGAGGTGAGCTTCAACGGCTAACCTAGGCGCATGGCCATTCAGCTAATCGATCGCGCGCTCAGGATGGGGGAGGGGCGCAAATTCAAGGCATATCAGAAGCGGGTCGAGTCGATCAACCGGATCGAACCCGAGATGAAGGAGCTTGAGGATCACGAGCTGCTTGAGGAAGCGAACGCGCTCAGGGAGCGGGCCGCCGGTGGCGAGTCGCTCGATGACCTGCTTCCGGAATCTTTCGCCCTGACCCGCGAAGCTGCCCTGAGAGCGATCGGACAGCGCCACTACGATGTCCAGCTGATCGGTGGCATGGTCGTCCACGACGGGGCGATTGCCGAAATGAAGACCGGTGAGGGCAAGACCCTGACTAGCACCCTGGCCATCGTGCTGAATGCGATCGGCAAGAAATCCGTCCACGTGGTCACGGTCAACGATTACCTCTCCAAGCGCGACGCGCTATGGATGAAGCCGATCTATGACCTGCTCGGAGTGAGTGTCGGGTGGATTCAGGAAAACGATGACCCCGAGGCCCGTCGGGAAAAGTATGCCTGTGATGTCACCTACGGCACTAATTCCGAATTCGGCTTCGACTATCTGCGTGACAACATGGCCGGTTCCCTGGAGCAGAAAGTCCAGCGGGCCCATGATTTCGCGATCGTTGACGAAGTCGACAACATCCTGATCGACGAGGCCCGAACTCCGCTGATCATCTCCGGGGCGCCGGAGGAGGCAGCACAGACCTACTACACCTTCGCCCGTCTGGCCAGGCAGCTGGAAGGAGTGCCGGCCAAGACGAAGCTCAAGTCGATGGGCGAGTCCAAAGACACATCGGCCGCCGAGTACGACTACGAGTTTGACGAGAAGCACAAGACCGTCTCCCCAACCGAGAGGGGAGTCGAGAACTCCGAGAAGTTCATCGGGGTGGAGAACCTTTACATGGCCGAGAACGGCAATCTCGTCAACCATCTGGTCCAGTCCCTCAAGGCGGAATCGCTTTACAAGAAGGACAAGGACTACGCGGTGGTTGACGGTGAAGTCATGATCATTGACGAGTTCACCGGCCGGATCCTCGAAGGAAGGCGCTGGTCCGAAGGGCTCCACCAGGCGGTCGAGGCCAAGGAGGGTGTGGCGATACGCGAAGAGAACCAGACGCTAGCGACGATCACGCTGCAAAACTATTTCCGTCTGTACGACAAGCTTTCCGGAATGACCGGCACCGCCCTGACCGAGGCGACCGAGTTCATGAAGATCTACAAGATCCCGGTGGTTGAAGTTCCGACCAACAAGCCGATCTCCCGGGATGACCAGAACGACCAGATCTTCAAGACCAAGCAGGGCAAATGGAACGCGGTTCTGCGCGAACTGATCGCCCGCCATGAAACCGGCCAGCCGATTCTGGTCGGCACCGTCTCGGTGGAGGTTTCGGAAATGATCTCGGCCGAACTGAAGAAGCAAGGCATCGAGCATGTGGTCCTGAACGCCAAGCCGGAACACGCCGAGAAGGAAGGCGAGACGATTGCCCAGGCCGGGCGGAAGGGTGCGGTCACGATCGCAACCAACATGGCCGGTCGTGGCGTCGACATCAAGCTCGGCGGCGATCCCGAGGGAATGGCCCACCCGCAGGTCGCCAAACAGGGCCTCGAGCCCGAGGACGAGGGATATAACGAAGCGGTCGAGAAGATCGCCAGTGAACTCAAGCCGCAGTGCGAAGCCGAGGCGGAAGAGGTGAAGGCGCTGGGCGGCCTCTTCATCTGCGGCACGGAACGTCACGAGTCCCGGCGTATCGACAATCAGCTGCGGGGTCGTGCCGGGCGCCAGGGTGATCCGGGAGCTTCACGCTTTTTCCTTTCGGCCGAGGACGATGTGATCAGGCTCTTCGCCGGTGACCGCATCTACAGGATCCTCGACCGGCTCGGCCCGACCGACGAGGAAGGCCACGAGATGCCACTCGAGGCCAAGATGCTGACCAAGACCGTCGAAAATGCCCAGAAGAAGGTCGAAGAGCAGAACTTCCTGATCCGTAAACGCGTCCTCGAATATGACGACGTGATGAACGAGCAGCGCCGTGTCATCTACAAGTATCGCGGCGAGATCCTCGAAGGCCGCGACATGTCGGAGATCTCCCGCGACGAAGTCAACGGTGTGATCACCCGCCTGGTCGACGAATACCTGGCCGGGGACATCATCGAGGAGTGGGACCTGCCCGGGCTGGACGCGCAGCTCCGCCAGATCTGGCCCTGCGCGATTGATGTGGCCGGGATGTCCGCCGACTCCACCGAGCCGGAAACGCTCAAGGGGGACCTCGTCGAGGATGCCCAGAAGGCCTACAACGAACGGGAAGCCGAGTTCGGGGAAGAGATCATGCGCTATCTGGAGCGGACACTCCTGATGCAGGTGATCGACTCCCGTTGGCGTGAGCACCTCTATGACATGGACTACCTGCGTGAGGGCATCCACCTGCGGGGGTTCGCCCAGATCGACCCGCTTGTTGCCTACAAGAACGAGGGCTACTCGATGTTCCAGGAGCTGATGAACGGCATCTGGGAGGAATTCAGCCGGTTGATCTTCAACGTGGAAATCGAGATCGAGCCCGACCAGTCCGGCGGTGCGTTTGCCGCCCCGGTGGAGGAGCCCAGCCCTTCGACCTACGATTACTCCGGCGGGACGATGGAAGGCCAGCCGTCGGCCCTGTCCGAGGTTGCGGCCGGGTCCACACCCGGACCAGCCGAGGCCGGTGGGGTTCCCGGGGTGGTCCCGGGCGGTGTACC
>JBGAOF010000015.1:13086-17902 GCA_044221915.1 Solirubrobacterales bacterium | reverse complement strand
GGGCCTGTGCTGGCGCCGGTAGATTTGCCGGGTGGAGCGGAACCGCGTCCTGCTGGGCGACAACCTGGAGTTGATGGCTGAACTCGCGGGTGCCTCGTTCCAGCTGGTCTACGCCGACCCTCCGTTCAACACTGGCCGGACTCAATCCCGGCAGCAGGTCAGGACGATCGCCGACGAGTCGGGCGACCGGACCGGGTTCGGTGGCCGGCGCTACCGGACCGAGCCGGCCGGCAGCCAGAAGGAATCCGGGGAGCGGCATGCCTCGAATTCACCGGCTTCCTACGCCGATTCATTCGAAGACTTCCATGCGTTCCTCGTGCCCCGCCTCGAGCAGATCCACCGGCTGCTGGATGAATCCGGCACGCTCTACCTGCACATCGACTACCGCGAATCCCACTACGTGAAGGTGCTGTTGGACGGGATCTTCGGCCGGGAGTGCTTCCTCAACGAGATCATCTGGGCCTATGACTACGGGGGTAAGTCGAAGCGGCGCTGGCCAGCCAAGCACGACACCATTCTGGTCTACGTGAAGGACCCCCAGCGGTACTTCTTCGACTCGACCGAGGTTGACCGTGAGCCCTATATGGCACCGGGGCTGGTCACCGCGGAGAAGGCAGCCCGGGGCAAATTGCCGACCGATGTCTGGTGGCACACGATCGTGCCGACCAACGGTGGGGAGAGAACCGGTTATCCGACCCAGAAACCGGAAGGTATCCTGCGGCGCATGGTCACCGCCTCGACCCGTCCGGGCGACCTCTGCCTTGACCCGTTCTGCGGCTCCGGCACCCTCGGTGCGGTCTGCCAGGAGCTCGATCGCGGCTATGTGCTGATCGACTCCAGTCCAGAGGCGATCGAGGTGACGAATCGCCGTCTCGGTACTGGCTGAGGCCGACGGTCAGCCCCGGCCGAGGCGCCGGTGAAGATTCTCGCGAACCGTCGGCCATTCGTCGTCGATCACGCTGTAATAGGCGGAGTCGCGGCGGCCCACCCCGAACGGTTTCATGTGTTTTCTCAGGATCCCCTCGAATTGGGCCGGGATTGCGGCCAGCGCAGCACGCGAGCGTTCGTTGCGGGCATCGGTCTTGAATTCGACCCGGGCGCAGCCGAGCACCTCGAAGGCATGGGTGATCATCAGCAGCTTCGCCTCGGTGTTCGCTCCGGTGCCCCAGGCAGACGGATTCAGCCAGGTGTAGCCGATCTCGACCACGTCATCGGCGGGCCGGTAGTTGAGGTAGCTGCTGCTGCCGATCACGAGGCCACTATCGACCGCGACGGTCACGAACGTCTTGCGGTCGCCCCCGGACCAACACTCGACACTTTCGGACACCCACTCGTCGAAGCGTTCCCGGCTGTCGGTCAGGTGGACCAGCCAGTCCCAGATCCGCTGGTCCGCTGCGGCCTGCCAGAGCCGGTCGAGATGATCGGGCCGGATCGGTTCCATCGCGACCACCTCGCCTTCCAGACGGACCGGTTCGATTGCCGGCAGTGACATGCGAGCTGCCCGGTCCCGGCCTACTCCTTCCCGTATTCCTTCCGGGTCTTGTGGCGGTGACGCCTCAGGATCGGAGCGGTATAGCCGATCACCGCTCCGATCAGCGCCGCGAGCAGCAGCAGGACGACCAGCGGGGCAGAGGTGTCGACGATGAAGAGGACCTTGAAACCGACTTCCTGGGAGTTCTGGAGCACGATGATCAGGAGCAGCAGGACCGCGATTCCAAAGGCCCACCACTTCCATTGGCCATCCTTCCCGGTGGAGGGAAGGGGCGAGCTTGGTTGTCTGCGATCGGCCATACCCGGACTCTATCCTCGGGGTCCGACAGTTTCTGCCTGCCCGTCACTGAATCGTTGCACGGGTAACCCAAGCTTGAGCATTTTCCCGGCACCATGCGGGGATGACCGGGAACCTGAGCTCAAGCCGGGGTCAATCGACCATCGAATGGGTGGGCTTGATCGCCCTGATTGCCGGGCTGATGGCCACCTTCGCCGCCGCCGGGATCCAGGCACCGGCATTGGGTCTCGCCCATTCGGTGTCGACCCGGATTCTCTGTGCCGCTTCCCTCTCGGGATCCTGCGCCGGTGAAGGGTCGCTTGATACGGCCTACGGCGAAGAACTGGCGGGTCTGGTCCGGTCCGGAGCACCGACCCTGATGTACGGACGGGACATGCTCGGCCTGCCGGTTGACTACCGAACCTGCCGTTCGCCGTACTGCGCCGACGGGACCGGTGAGGGCGAGGTCACTGAATCAACTGCCGGCGAGCCGGTCACCTTGTTCACCAGGGTGATCGAGCGGGAGGGTTCGACCTACGTCCAATACTGGGCCTACTACCCGGAGAGCGCGTCGCTGCGAGGTGCGCCCGTGCTGGAGCAGAAGGGTTACCACCCGCATGACTGGGAGTCGATTCAGATTCGGGTCGCGGCCGACGGGACGATCAGCGAACGGGCTTCTTCGCATGCAGGCTACAACCACAGCCGTTCGGCAGCCAACTGGGGTTCGGACATGGGATGGGGCTTCGCCACCGATCTCACCGAAGCGGTCGGCCTGCGTGAAAAAGGTGGCTGGGGCGAACCGACAGGTCGCTACCTGATCGCCGGCGGCAGCCACGCGGGCAACGTCGATGGCGAGCTCGGTGACGATGAGTACCCCTCGTACACACCCGCCCGCCTGATCCGGCTGGTACCGCTCGAATCGATCAAGGACGGACCCCTCGCCCGGCCGGCCCGATTCGACCCGATCACTCCGCCGTGGGAGAAAGAAGTCTGGACCGAGCCGGAAGCCGAGGGCACCGGCTGAGCGGTCAGGGTGCCAGCGCCTTGATCAGGGCGGCGTGGTTGTCCGGGGTGGTGATCGGCGTGATCACCGGCAGGGTGATTCCACCGTCAACATAGGCGTCGAGCCGCTCGCGAATCTGCCCGGGGGTGCCGAGCAGGAAGGTGTCCTCGATCAGCTCCCAGGGTGCGGCAGCAGCGGCTCCCTGGCGGTCCTTGTTCCCCCAGGCCTCGACCATCGGGGCGATCTCTTCCTCGTAGCCGAGCCAGCGGAAGAAGTTCGCATATACCGGGACCGTGATGTAGCTGGAGAACATGAAGCGGGCCAGGCCCTCGACCTGCTCCTTTTCACCGGGAATGCAGAAAAAGCGGCAAAGCAGCTCGAAGTCGTCGCCGGCCCCGGCGATACCGCCAGTCACCTTGGGAAGCCCGGCCAGGGGCAGGAAATTGGTGAAGGCACCGTCGGCCTTGTTCACGGCCAGCTCGAGCATCTTGCCGCGCAGGGCGGCGAGGATGATCGGTGTCGGGTGGGCCGGGGCGGTCTCCAGCTTGAACCCGGTGTCGGTCCGCTCGCCTTTGAGCGCGACCCGCAGGAAGTCGACCGTCTGCTCGACCTTGCTCAGAGGTTTGACGAAGGGGATCTGGTTCCAGCCCTCGACCATGCGGTCGGAGGAGGCACCGATCCCGAGCACGAAGCGGCCGGAGGAAGCATCGGTAAGGGCGGCCGCCTGCTGGGCAAGCAGGGCCGGACCACGCTGGAAGACACCGACGATGCCGGTGCCGAGCCGGACTTTTTCGGTCCAGGCCGCACTCAGGGCCAGCGGGGTGAAACCATCCGGACCACCGGTCTCACCGGTCCAGAGATCGGTGTATCCCTCGGCTTCCGCCAGCTCGACGAAGCTTCTGGTGTCGGCCAGCGAGACCCCGGGAAGGGGGAGGGTCAGGCCCCATCTGTTGCGCGCCATGGGCCGCAGCATAACCCGCGCAATTCCCTTTCCCCTCGGTGGGTCGGATTTCCGGTCGTCCTGCAACCTGGCCCTGGAGCTGGTTCGTGTCACCGAATCGGCCGCCCTGGCCGCCTCCCGGTGGGTAGGACGGGGTGACAAACTCGCCGCCGATGGTGCCGCGGTGGACGCGATGCGCATCCTGCTGGACACCGTTCCCATGGACGGGGTCGTGGTGATCGGCGAGGGGGAAAAGGACGAGGCACCGATGCTCTACAACGGTGAGAACATCGGTGACGGAAGCCCCCCGGTGGTTGACATCGCAGTCGACCCCCTCGAAGGGACCACCCTGACCGCCCGCGGATTCGGCGGCGCACTCGCAGTGATCGCCCTCTCCGAGCGGGGCACGATGTTCGATCCCGGCCCCTGCGTCTACATGGAGAAACTCGCCTGCGCCTCCGAGTTCGCCGACCTGCTCAGCTTCGATGAGCCGATCGGCGAGGTCATTCGCAAGATCGGTGAGCGCAAGGGCGGTGGTCCGGAAGAGGTCACATTGACGATTCTCGACCGCCCCCGCCACGAAGAAACGGTGCGGGAAATCCGGGAAGCGGGAGCGACGATCCGGTTCATCACGGACGGTGACGTTCAGGCGGCGCTGCTGGCGGTATCCGAGAACACGGGGATCGACCTGCTCTGGGGTATCGGTGGCACTCCCGAGGGTGTCCTGGCGGCGGCCGCGATCAAATGCCTCGGCGGCGAGATCATCGGCAAGCTATGGCCCCGCAACGAGGAAGAGCGTCAGGCGGCGATCGATGCCGGCTACGACCTCGACCGGGTTCTCAATGCGAACGATCTGGTTTCCGGCGACGATGTTTTCTTCGCCGCAACCGGAGTCACAGATGGTGATCTCCTTGACGGAGTCAGGCGCCACAAGGGCTGGGCGAGTACCGAGTCGCTGGTCATGCGGTCCCGTTCCGGGACCGTCCGCAAGATCGGCGCCCGCCACGACAGCGCCAAGCTTCGTGAAGTGACTGGTGGCCTCTTCGGCTGAGCCGGTACTTGTCGCCGGTTCGACCGGCTACATCGGCCGCAGGCTGGCCCTGAG
>JBGAOF010000015.1:0-13076 GCA_044221915.1 Solirubrobacterales bacterium | reverse complement strand
TACCGGCCCTTCCACCTTCTGAGCGGGATCACTTTGGTTTCCGCTTCGCCTTCACCGGCATCGGACGGTTCCCCGCCCGGGGCATCGGACGGTTCCCCGCCCGGGGCATGGGACGGTTCCGCGCCCGAGGCGGGCCAGCTGTCGCCACTGATCAGGGAGCGGTAGGGCTCGGCCAACGGGCGGCTGGCCACCCGCTTCTCCTCGACCTGGGCCCGGGCCAGGAGCTGGGCCCGGCTGAGGATCCCGTAGGGGAGTTGGTTGGTGTCGTGATATTCGTGCCGGAGCGAGTTGATCACGGCTCCGGCCAGCATGGTCAGGGCGACGAGGTAAAACCAGAACATGGCGATCAGGATGAACCCGATCGTGGAGCCGAAACGGTTGAGGGCCGAGACATTGGTCAGGTAGATCGGAAACAGCCAGTTGGCGAGGGCGGCGACCAGGGTGGTGAAAAGGGCCCCCGGCCAGACCGCACGCCAGGGCATGTGGCCCTTCGGGACAGCCCAGTAGATCACGCCTGCCACGCTGAAGTTGAGGACGAGGGTAACCCCCAACAGGACGGCATTGTCGAGGTTCTGGATCTCGTTGAGGCCGAAGGGGAGGTTGTCTGTCTGCCTGATCAGCGCACCCTCCAATGCGGGCAGCAGAACGCTGCCGAGCAGGAAGATGGTGACCATCAGGAGCATGCCGAGGGAGAACCGCTTCTGTTCCCACCAGCCCCGGCACTGAACGTGATAGATGCGGCAGAAGGCCGTGTCCATGGAACCCCAGAACGAGGCGCCTATCCAGAGGGAGCCGATTGCGGCCGCGATACCGAGCGTGGCGGAATTCGAGCGGATCGCCGAGATGATGCTGTTCAGGGTGTCCTGCTCGGCGTTCGGGAAGAGTCGCTGGAGGTCGTTGAAGATGCCCCGTTCGACGCCCTCTATCTGCAGTACCTGGGAGAAGATGAAAAGGACCAGAAAGGCGAAGGGGAAGATCGCCAGCATCAGGTTGTAGGCGACCATGCCGGAGAGACCGGTGATGTTTTCCCGCCAGGCCCGGGTCCAGAAAGCCTGCAGCCAATGCAGGTGTTTCCACTGTTCGTTCAGCGGGATTGGCGCGTCATTCGGGTGCGCCGGTTGATTTTCGTCACAGTCGGTGCAACTCATCGGGCCGGGTGGAGTTCTTTCTTTACCGGGTGTCCACGGGTCGAAGCCCCTTGACTTTACTAAGTGAAGTGGCTAATATCCGATCACTCGTTCGACCATTTACAGATGGCGGCGGTTTTTCCTGCTCCACTCAAACAAGGAGCAATGCGGGTCCTGACGAGTGATTCGCAATTCGACTGTCACCCGAACCCTCAATTTTCGGGTTGACAGGTGGAATCGCCACCACAGGGAATACCAGATAGGGACATGATGCTTGTAGCCGAACTCCAGGAACTAGAAGAAGTAAAGAATCTCGTGAACCGGGGCCAGCAGCTCGGCGTCCTCACTTTCGGTGATGTCGCTACGGCCGTGGCCGAGGTCGACCTTGACGAATCCGACGTCGAGGATCTCTACGGTCACATCGAGAAGCAGGGGATCGAGCTGGTCGAGGATGTGGACCCCGCCCAGAAGGCTTCCGCCGAGAACGAGCGCTCCGACGGGCGCCGGGGCCGCCGCCGCAAGAAGGACGCGCTGGACCTCAAGCCGGACATGACGACCGACTCGCTTCAGCTGTTCCTGAAGGACATCGGCAAGGTTCGCCTGCTGACCGCCCAGGAAGAAGTCGATCTCGCCAAGCGGATCGAGCGCGGCGATCTTGACGCGAAGCAGAAGATGGTCGAGTCGAACCTTCGGCTGGTCGTCTCGATTGCCAAGAATTACCGCAACCAGGGCCTGCCGTTCCTTGACCTGATCCAGGAAGGCACCCTCGGCTTGGTGCGTGCCGCCGAGAAGTTCGACTACCGCAAGGGCTTCAAGTTCTCGACCTACGCGACCTGGTGGATCCGTCAGGCGATCGCCCGTGCCCTGGCCGACAAGGCCCGGACAATCCGGATCCCTGTTCACGTGGTCGAGAAGCTGAACAAGATCGGCCGGGCCGAGCGCAAGCTGGTTACCGAGCTCGGTCGCGAGCCCACCCCGGAAGAGATCGCCGAAGTCACCGGCATCGATCCGGAAGAAGTCGACTCGATCAAGCGTTCCGCCCAGTCGCCGGTTTCGCTTGAGAAGCCGGTCGGTGACGAGGAGGAGTCCGAGTTCGGCCAGTTCATCGCCGACGAGAAGGCCGAGTCGCCCTTTGACCGAGCCGCCGACCTGCTGACCAAGGAAGCGCTGAAGGAATCGCTGGAGAATCTCTCCTACCGTGAACGCCGCGTGCTCGAGCTCCGCTACGGACTTGGCGGCGAGCATCCCCGCACGCTCGACGAGGTCGGCCGGACCTTCAACGTGACCCGTGAACGAATCCGCCAGATCGAGAACCAGTCGCTGAAGAAACTGCAGAGCCTCAACGAAGCACAAAAGCTCCGCGAAGCCACCTGAGTCCTCCAGGACCGGCCAAGGCAGCCGGTCCTGTTGTTGCAAAGGTTTTGCAGTTGTAGAGCCACACGCGAGGCTTCTTGCGGCAGGGTCGGGGGCGTGGCCGAAACGTCCCTTCAGACATCGGGTGTCGCCCTGTTGCTGATCACCCTCCTGATCGCCTCGGTGACTGATCTCCGCAGCCGGATCATCCCGAACTGGCTGGTTGCCATGGCGGCACTGGCCGGCCTGCTGCTGGCGGCAGGCCGGGGGGACCTGGGCCCGGCGCTGCTGGCGGGCTCCCTCGCCGCGGCCCCGTTCCTTGCGGCCGCCCTGATCCGGCCCGAAAGCATGGGCATGGGAGATGTGAAACTGGTGGCTGTCCTCGGCATCTTTCTCGGACAACCGGTCTGGGGCGCACTCGCGGCCGGGCTTGCCCTGGCCGGAATCTGGGGTCTCGTACTCGGAATCTGGCGGAGCCAGGCGATTTCGGGGGTGGCCCTGCCGCTCGCCCCGTTTCTTGCTGCGGGGGTCGCAACCTCGCTGGTCACAAGTCAAATGCTTCAGTAAGTGAAGCAATATGCCTATACTTGTTGAAGTGACCGGTGCGGTCCGGGGTGCCTATGGGGCGCCAGGCCGTCAGACGAAGCGGTCACTCGGCACCATGAGCGCAATCGACAACGATCAATGTCCCGTATGCCGGACCGCGGATGTGATCTCCGGCAAGTGGACCCTCCTCGTAATCCGCGACCTGGCTGGAGAATGCCGCCGCTTTTGCGAGCTCGAACGTTCGCTGGAGGGAATCAGCCCGCGGACCCTCTCGCTTCGTCTTCGCACCCTTGAGGAAGTGGGCATCGTGGAACGCCAGACTTTCCCGGAGGTGCCGCCGCGGGTCACCTACGCCCTGACGGAGAAAGGCCAGGATCTCGTCCCGCTGATCGACGACATGCGCAGGTACGGCATTCGCTGGCTCGATGCCAGCGAAACAAAGGAAACCGTCACCGCCTGAACGCCGGACCTAGTTCTGACGGGCGATCTGCCTTGGCTTCGGTGCCACCCTTGTCGAGAACGGCACCCAGGCATCCCGGAGCAGGGTTTTCAGCCGGAGCGGACCATCACCGGTCCTGCAGAGGCCGTCCCAGTTGTCGATGATTCTGTAATCACCCTTGATCCGACCGTCCTGGACTTGTCCGCGGATGTCGCTCACAAACCCGCCGTAGTCCCCCCAGATGTCGTCCCAAGAGCCTGCCACCCGGCCGAGCTTTCCGGTAACGGGATCGAAATTGATCGCCCTCATGGTGACGTTGCTCAGCCTGTCCTCGCTGTCCCGGCAGGCCAGGGGCACCCTCAGGTACGCCGACGCCTTCTTGCCGAGTGTAGTCAGCTTCAGGGAACCGCCTCCCTCGCGGAACACATAGTCATCGGGGTCGGGAGCGATCGGGCCCACCCTGAGCAGGTCGGACCCCGGGCCGCCAAAGAGCCAGTCTCGGCCACCCTGGCCGTAGAGACGGTCCCGGCCTGGACCGCCAAAAATCCGGTCGTCGCGGCCGCCGCCGAGGATCAGGTCGTTTCCGTCGGCGCCAAGGAGTCGGTCGGGCCGCTTACCCCCGTAGATCCTGTCGTCCCCGGGCCCCCCGTTCACTCCCCTGGTTCCCAGGTCGCTGAGCCGCACGAGATCGTTGCCCGGTCCGGAATAGACCTGTGCCGGGCCAAGCTCCGGAATTACCCGGTCTGGACCGGCCCCAGAACATATCGTCGCGCGATAGCCGCCCGTGACGATGTCATTCCCGCCGAGCGTGGAGACCACCGTCATGTGAGCTTCCACCCGGTCGGACTCCGGCGTTCCGAGATAGTCGACTTCCTTGCCGTGGCACATGGGCATCGTCATTTCGTCGTTTTCCAGCCGGGCAAGGGTGAAGCCGAAATCGCCCCCTGCGGGACCCATGCCGACGACGGTGAGCGAAGAATCCCCGGTGGCGATCGAGGTGTTGCCGGTCAGCTTCCTGCCGGCTCTGTTTCCGGTCCAGGCGATCGCGAGGCCGCCACCTCCGAAGGAGTTGTCAATCGTACCGTCCGGCTCAAGGCGCCCGACGGCGCCGGAACTCGCCCATGCATCGCCCGGCCATTTGCCTTCCCCGTCGTGACCGAGCCCTCCGGAGACCAGAATCCGGCCCTGTTGGTCCGTGGTGATTCCGGTGGTATAGAAGGTCGGGTCCCCGGGGAGGAACCTGGTCAGGTCATCGATCATGCCCCGGCCGTCCTCGCCGAAACTATCGTCGAGACTGCCGTCGCTGAGCAGTCTCCAGACTGAATTGCCATCAGTGAAAAGAATCCGGCCGGATGGATCGACTTCGAGGTCACCGGGGTACTGGCCGAGAGCCGGGTAGTAGTAGTTCAATCCCCGGGTCAGAAAGGCGGTCGTGCCCCTTGTCCCGGCCGTAGAAACGGGGGTCACGAGCAGGGAGCCCCCATACGGAGGGTCTCCGGGCCAACTTCTGATGACCAGCGAATTGCCGTCCGCCGTAGTCGTGGAGAGCATCCCTGCCCCCTGGATCCCGAGACTCCTGACCCCGCTTGCACCGAAGGCGAGTGTCGGGCTGCCGTTGCTGTCAACGCCAGCGATGAATGCGTCGGCGCATTGGTAGCCGTTGCTGCTGCAGCCAGCGAAACTCCCGATCACCCGCAGGCCGCCATCCGGCAGCACGGCCAGCGAGGAGATCGAAGCGTCGGCCGCAATCCCGTCTTGCGCGGTGAACAGACCATTGGTCGCGAGGTTCACCTGCCCGGTTCCGCCAAAGGTGGGGTCCAGGCTGCCGTCCGCAGCAAGTCGGGCGAGCGTAAGGTTGAAGCCATTGCCCCCGGCGAGGAGGATCCTGCCGTCGCCTTGGATCTTCACCTGCTCCCAGCCGTCGCCGGCGATCCTGACCTGGCCTTGGTCGCCGAACTCGGGGTCGAGCTGGCCACCGGGCAAATACTTGAAGACGATCGATCCTGGGCCGCCCGAGGAACTCCCGGCCACGACCAGGCTTCCGTCGGAGGCTTCCGCCATGTCCACAGGGGACTCCCGGGTTCCGGGAGCGGGTCCCGTGACGACCAGCCCAGTCGCCCCGAACGCAGAGTCGAACGTGCCCGGGCGTGCAGCAGCCGGGGCGGAGCAGAGCGCCATGCCCGCCAGCAGAACCGAACAACAACTGGAGAACCGAATCAACATTGAAAATCGCATGAAAACGGGTAAAGAGCCTCCTTGGCTGGGCTGGATCTGTTGTCCGTACATCATTAACAGGGCGAGAAGAAAAAGTTGCCACCGCCCGGTTGCAATCGATCCTGCAAGCGCAGGATGCGTGGTGTGGAGCGGGAACTCCCACTCACCATGCACGATCCCGTTCTTGATGAGGCTTTGAAGCGGCTCGCAGCCGAAGCGTCGACGCGGTTCACCTCCCTGGTGGCCACCGGGGACGAGATTCCCTTTGACGTGGCCGAAAACAACGGGGACAGCTCCCACTTTTACCGTTACGTTCCCCTCACCTCCCGGTTCATCACAACTCACATTGATGAACTGAAATCCCTGCCTTCCTACGGTCCCGCCCGCGGCGCGATCGCTTCCTCCGAGGTCGCCGCCCCCTACCTGGAAGCCCGTGGTCTCGCCGTACCTTCCGAACCGACCCGCCGGGCGGAGGAGATGATCGCGGTCTTCATCACCTCGCTTTGGGAAGGCACCACCGAATTCTCGCTGGACATCAGCCGGGTCGAAGCGGCCCTCGCCGGCCTCGAAGTCCAGGCCCGCGATATCAGGGAAGCCGATGTGCTGATCGCCCCGCTGGTCGGCTTCGAGATGACCCCGACCGAGATCACGCTCGTCAACGGGATCCGGATAGTCCAGGCCGATGCGATCGAGGCACCGCTCGAAGCCACGTCGAGCGAAGGTACCGGCCGCAGTGCCTGGCAGACCGCGTACTTTGCCCTGACCGACCTGGAAAGCACGGAGAATGGCCCCCGCCAGGCGGTCAGCCGGCTGCACGGTCTGATCCAGGCACTTCGCCTCTACAAGGAAGGGTCGGTCGGACTTGGACCGTTTGCCTTCGCCCCGGTCGGCGAGAGCTCCTGGCGACGGATCGAGACTTCGGTTTCCCCGCCCCGCCCCGGCAGTTACTTCCTGATCGAATCGGAAGTCGAAAGCCTCAACGGGCTGATCGCCTCGCTGACCGCCGACCCGCCGGCCGTCGAACACGTCGAGTTTGCCCGCAAACGGTTCCAGTTCGGCTGCGAACGGGAGAACCCGGTCGAAGCGCTGAGCGACCACCTGCTTGCGATTCGGGCCTCACTCGGGGGCGAAGGCGTGATCGACGCTCCGTTCCCTGCCCGGGCTGCCGCCCTGATCACAGGAAACGCCGACGATCTTCGCGCCCGGGAACGAGTGGAACTCGCCCTTGACCTCGAACAGTCAATGATCAACGGCGAAGACCTGACCCACGTCGGCGGTGAGTCAGCCACCTATGTTGCAGCGTGGATCGAGGATTCAACCCGGCATATCCTGCGGGAAGCGGTGCTTGGGCGCTACGGCAGAAACCTCAACGTGGCAGCCGAGGAAACCCTGATCACCTCTGGCCTCACGGCCGGCGAAGGCAGCGTTTCCACGATCGGCTCGGACGCCGAATGGGATGCTGCGGTGAGCCCGGAACCTGCCGTCGAAGCGGAACCGGTTGCCACCGAAGGAGCAGACATCCACATTTTCAGGCCTCGGACAGCCACCGAAACGACCGCCGGTTCCGTTCACGAGGATCCTCTGTTCGGACTCGTACCGGAGTTTGAACCGGAGCCGGTACCCGAGATCGTCCACGAACCGATGCCGGAAATCGAACGGGCACTCGGGATTGAGCCGGTCGACGAGCCGGGGCTGACCCGCCTGCTGGAGCCGGTCCCCCACGAAGGTGAGATCTCGGTCACCGCCTCCAGCGAGATCGGCTCCACGCTCAGGGAAGACTGGCTCTCCCAGTCGCCGGCCGGTGCGACGATGGAATGGCCGGCCCATGACCTTGACGGTCTGGAAGACGCCCGGCGTGGCCCCCATCCGGCCCCGAACCGGAACTTCTTCCCGGAGCCGGAGACCACCGAGTGGTCGGTCTCCGAAATGCGCTTCCGGCACCGCTAGCGCCGGCGCCTCGCAGATCCACTGGTGCCAGCCGGGCCGTCGCCCGCTGGTCAGGTGCCGTCTGTCGCGAGTTCCACCCGCATCGCCTCATCCGCGAACAGGTAGCGGTTGATTTCGCAAAGGCCGGCGATGTCGTGGACATCCGTATCCAGGTAGGGGATACGGATCACCGGTTCCCCGTCGAGGCGGCTGGTCAGGCGGGCGATGTTCTTCTGGTCCCTGACCGCGAGCACGTCGTACTGCGCCAGGTTCCGGGCCAGACGCTCCGACAGGGAGGAATCGTCAAGTTCCCGGTTGAGCTTGCCGGCGAGTTCACCGACCCGCGGCTGGCGGGAACCGAGGCGGTAACGGACCCGGTTGACGATGGCTCCGCCGAAATGCATCCCGTTCTCGATCAGTTTCGAGTGGAAAAACACGGCTTCATCGACCGGCTCTGCCCTCGGGCCGCAGATGATCAGGAAACTGGTGCGGTCGTCGGCCAGAAGGGAGCTGACCCGGTGAGCCCGATCCTGGAACCCGTCAATCATGCCGCTGAACGCGGTGAAGAACTCGGAGAGGTCCGCCAGCAGATCGAAGCCGACAATGCGCTTGAGGACGGAAAGTACGACTCCGGTGCCGCGGCTCGCGACCCTTGCGGCCAGACCCGTCGGCCGGATGAAGATCTGCAGGGAACGGCCCTCGATGAACTGGGTCAGCCGCCGGGGTGCGTCGAGGAAATCGAGCGCATTTCGGCTCGGGGGGGTGTCGAGGACCAGCAGGTCAAAACGGCCCTCCGAATGAAGTTCGAAGAGCTTCTCCATCGCCATGTATTCCTGGGAGCCGGCCAGGGCTCCGGAGATCTGCTGGTAGATCCGGTTGTTCAGGACCCGGTCGCGGGCTTCGGCGTCCTCGGCGTGCCGGGCGACAAGGGCGTCGAATGTCTCTTTCGCATCGAGCATCATTGCCCAGAGTTCGCCACCATTGGAGGTGTCCACCCCCTGGGCTTTGAGCAGGGCCGGATCCACCTGGCTGGCTTCGTTGCCGAGCTCCTCCAGGCCCAATGAATCAGCGAGGCGCTTGGCAGGGTCGATCGTGAGCACACATACCCGGTGGCCGCGGGCGGCCATGCCCAGCGCGATCGCGGCCGAAGTGGTGGTCTTGCCGACGCCGCCCGAACCGGCGCAGATCACGATTTCGCGGCCCTCGACGATTTCTTCGACAGAGGGCATCAGTTGACCTCCTCGGCCAAGCGACGGACCGCCTTCAGATCCAGCTCTGGCCGGAACACGAACGGCAGCGTGGAAACCTCGGTGCTCACGAGTTCCTCCAGCCTTGCGAGCTGCTCATGCTGAGCGGCAGCCCTCCTGGCGAGTGAAGTACCGGCCCTGCCCGCCGCCCGGACTTCAACGTCATCGCTCTTCTTCAGCCGGCCGAGCTTTTTCACCTCCGATTTCGAGAAAGTCTTCGGGTAAAGGGAGTTCATGATCACCCGGTCGACCGAGATCCCGATGCCACCCGAAAGCTCGGATTCGAGTCTGGCTGTCTCGTTGACCGGCATCTCCTCCGGGAGCGAAACGATCACCGTGCCGGTCTGTTCATGGTCGGTGATCATCGATTCAAGCTGTACGGCCTGGCTGTGGATCGGCCCGACCCGGGCGATCGAAGCGAAGGTTCGTGGAGTCTGGAGGAAGCTGATCCCGTGTCCGGTGGCGGGCGCATCAACGATCACCAGGTCGTACTTGCGACCGTGCTTCACCTTGCGGTCAAGCTGGGCGAGTTCCCAGATCTTGCCGATCGTCACCAGCTCGTTCAGACCCGGAGTTGCGGCGGCAAGGTAGGTGAACATGCGACTGCGAAAGAGCAGGTCCCTCATTGCCTTCACCTTGAGTTGAAGCAGCACATATTCACGCATCGATTCGTCCGGATCGATCGAGATCGCCCAGAGGTCATTGGCCAGCTCCACCTCACGGAAACCAACCTCGGACTGGGCGAAGAGACGGGATGCGTTCTCGGTCGCGGCAACCTCGCAGACAATGACCCGTTTGCCCTCCATCGCCGCCCGGATTCCGAGCGCCATGGCAACCGTGGTCTTGCCCACTCCGCCCTTGCCGGTGACGAAGAGAAGCCGCTTTTCGAGGAATCCGGGAATGAAGGCATTCAACCGGATTGAGGTGGCTGGCAGGAAACCGGCTCCCGCATGCGAATAACGGCCCAAATGCGAATCCTGAGCCGCAAGAACCGCGAACCCGAAAAGCAGGTGTCAGAACCGGAGCTTGAAGCCGCCCCGGAAGCCGTCGCCGGCGCCACCGCCACGGCCGAAGATCCGGTCGGATCCACGAGCAGGGACTTGGCATCCGCACCCGTCTCCCCGCCCGAGCCAGCGGAAGCGGCCGTGGCCGCGGCCCCGTCCGGAGCCGATGAGGACGCCACGGCCATGCCGGTCAGAGGCGAACCGGTTCCGGTTGAGGAGGAACTTGCCCGGGTCGAGGAGGAGGCGGCCGCGGAAGAATCGGAAATCCGGATGAAGGCTGCGGACCTGCTCGCACCGAGCCGGCGGGAACTCCAGACCCTCCCGACCCATCAGGCACCGGAGCCGCCGGTTGACATGGCGGAGGTAATCAGCTTCGCGAACCAGAAGGGTGGTGTCGCCAAGACGACCTCGACCCTGAACCTCGCGGTCGCGCTTTCCGAGATGGGGCATCGGGTTCTTTGTATTGACCTTGACCCGCAGGGGAACCTGACGATGAGCCAGGGGATAGACCCGGATAAGTGCGAGAAGAGCATGTACGACGTGCTGGTCAATGACCTGCCGATCTCCGAGGTGATCGCTCACCGGGAAATCGACATCGCGGTGGCTTCGATCGACCTCGCCGGGGCCGAGATCGCAATGAGCACCAAGATCGGCCGGGAACGCTCGCTGGAGCGGGCGATCAGGGAGATTCATTCGGAATACGACTACATCTGCATCGACACCCCGCCGAGCCTGGGGTTGCTGACCATCAACGCGCTCACCGCGTCAAGCAAGGTGATCGTCCCGGTCCAATGCGAGTACCTGTCGATGCGGGGCCTGGTCCAGCTTCAGAGCACCCTGAAGATGATTCAGGAGAACCTGAACCCGAACGTCCGCATCGAAGGGATCCTGCCGACCATGTTTGACTCCCGCACCCTGCATGCGCGGGAGGCGGTTTCAATTCTCGAGGAGAATTTCGGGGACCTGGTTTTCAAGTCCCGCATACGCAAGGCCGTGAAGTTCGCCGAGGCGCCGGTACGGGGCGCTAGTGTCCTGAAGTACGATCCCGAGAGTCGTGCGGCATCGTACTATCGGAATTTGGCGAAGGAGGTCTTGAGTGATGGCTCGTCGTAAACGGGCAAGCATGCGCGAAGGTCCGTTGGTGGACCTGTTTCGTTCTACCTCCGATGAACCATCCAGCGAACCACCCGAGTTCGAACCGCGACGTTCCGATGACACTGGCGGTCCCCAGGGGGACCCGGTCGAGCCAGAAGCGGCCGGGAGCATGCCGGCACCTGATTCCGGTGTCCACGCGGAATCGGATGCCGCCTCACGCGCCGATGCGTTGACCTCGCCGTCACAGCCCGATCCGGAAGCGGCCGGACGGTTCGGACGCCAGGATCCGATCGCGACGCAATCGGCAGCCTCTGGTGAGGCTGACGATTTCACGCCCGCCACCGGTAGATCCGGACAGGAAAGCGACGATCCGTTGTCTGCTCCGGATCCCTCTGCCGACCCCGGCGCGGTGCCGGACGCACAGGACCGCCTCAAGCGAATCTTCTCCGAATCCCCGCCGGACCGCGACGACGGCCCCCGTTATGGCCGGCAGGAGCCCTCGTCGGCCCCCGGCGCGGGTGTTCCCCACACCCCGGTCATTCGTGTGATCGGGGTCGGCGGCGGCGGTGTCAACGCGATCAACCGCATGATTGAAGCCCAGATACCCGGGGTTGAGTTCATGGCGGTCAATACCGATCTTCAATCGCTTCAACTCTGCATGGCGGACCTCACCGTCCACATCGGCGGAGACGAGACCCGCGGGCTCGGTGCCGGGGCAGACCCGTCGCTTGGTTTCCGGGCGGCATTTGACGAGCAGGACCGCATCAAACGGCTGCTCAAGGGGTCGGACATGGTCTTCATCGCGGCCGGCGCGGGCGGGGGTACCGGCACGGGTGCCGCCCCGGTCATCGCGAGGCTGGCCCGGGACATCGGAGCCCTGACGGTCGGGATTGTGACCAAGCCGTTCGCATTCGAGGGCAGCCGCCGCCAGAAACAGGCTGAACAGGGGATTGAGGCCCTGGCCGGTGAAGTTGACACGCTGATCGTAATTCCGAACGATCGCCTGCTCGAGGTGCTTGACCAGTCGACTCCGATGGTTGACGCCTTCCAGGTCGCCGACGATGTTCTGCGGCAGGGCGTCCAGGGGATCTCGGACCTGGTCACCTTGCCTTCGGTCATTAACCTTGACTTCGCCGACGTGCGTTCGATCATGTCCGAGGCCGGACGGGCCCTGCTCGGTATCGGCATGGGCAGCGGCCCCGACCGGGCGCTGATCGCGGCTGAAAAGGCGACTTCATCGCCGTTGCTCGAAACGCCGATGGACGGGGCCCGATCGATCCTGCTTTCGGTGACCGGCGGCCCCGACCTCTCACTGATCGAGGTTTCCGAGGCGGCCCGCGCGGTCGGAGAGGCAGCCCATCCCGACGCCAACATCATCTTCGGGGCGAACATCGACGACGACCTCGATGACCAGGTGTGGATCACCGTCGTCGCCACCCGCTTTGACGGCAAGGGTGCTCCCGCACGGCGAACCGAGCGCGCCGGCGCGGCATCCGGAGGCCGGCCTGACCGAAGCCGGTCCGGATCCACCTCCCGGCGCAGCGAGTCACTACCGACCGTCGGCGGCAACGACATCCCCGAGTTCCTTTCCTGAGGCGTGGCTCGGCGCGGTGTAGTCGCCGCCGGGCATCCACTCTCGGCTGAGGCCGGTGCCCGGATCCTCCGTGAAGGAGGAAACGCGGTCGATGCCGCGATCGCGGCGGTGCTGGCCTCGTTCACGCTCGAGAGTGCGCTGACCGGACTGGGGGCAGGCGGCTTCATGATCGTCGGTGGCCCCGGTGTCAGGCCTGCCGTGATCGACTTCTTCGTTGCCGCCCCGGGACAGGGCGGACATGAGCTGACCGGCCAACTGGTCCCGGTCCCGGTGCACTTCGACGAGACAACGACGCAGGTGTTCAATGCCGGGGCTGCCTCATGCGGAGTGCCGGGCACCGCTGCCGGGCTCGCTCTGGCACTTGAGAGGTACGGCTCGGTGCCGATGGAGGCCCTCACCTCACCCGCGGCCAGGCTGGCCCGGGAGGGCGCGCCCCTGAACCGCCAGCAGGCCTATGTGCTGCGAATCCTTGAACCGATCTACACGGCGACCGCCGAGGCCCGTGAGATCTATGCCCCCGAGGGCAGGATC
>JBGAOF010000159.1:0-4966 GCA_044221915.1 Solirubrobacterales bacterium | reverse complement strand
TCTACCGGGTCTTTCATCGAGTCAGAGAGCCCCGGCTCTACCGGGCGGTAGCGCTCGGGGAGTCGAGACAGGAGATCTTTGCGCCGTCCGGTCCGCCATCGTCGGGCGTGAGCATCCACACGACGAAGAGTGGCTTCTCCCCTCTTGCTCGCTGAATCACCCTGAGCAAGCCGTATGGAACTCGAAAAACCCGGCAGGCCGACTTCAAGAAACGGCGGTCCAGGATCCCCGTTCTACTCTCGCATGAACAGGGTGTCGTCCTGTCCACCCCGGACCTGACGACTCCGGGGTGGCTTGAGGTCGGGTCAGTGCTCCACGAAGTAGGAGCCAGACTGGTGGCCGCCGGAGAAGTAGCGGCTGGTGATGGTCTTCTTGCGGGTGAAGAACTCGACTCCGTCCGGTCCGTGGGCGTGGAGGTCACCGAGGAAGGATGCCTTCCAGCCGGAGAAGGGGAAGAACGCAACCGGGGCGGCAACCCCGATGTTTACCCCGACCATCCCGACTTCAACGTCGTGACGGAACTTGCGGACCGCGGAGGCCGATTCCGTGAAGATCGACACGCCGTTGCCGAAGGGGCTGGCGTTGACCATCTCGATGGCCTGCTCGAGCGTATCCACGTTGACGATCGCGATTACCGGGCCGAAAACCTCGTTCTCGATGATCGAATCGGTGGGCTTGACATTGTCGAGCAGGGTCGGGCCGACATAGGAAGAACCTTCCGGGGCATCCGGCAGCGGTGAACGGCCGTCGATCAGGACCTCGGCACCCTCCTGGATCGCCTTTTCGATCCAGCCGCCGATCCGGTCCTGTGCGTCACAGGAAATGACCGGCCCGACATCCGTCCCCTCGCTGAGGCCGTCACCGACGTGAAGCTTCCTGGTTTCCTCAACCAGTTTCGGAATCACGCGGTCATGGGCCGAACCGACGGTGACGATCACGGAACCGGCCATGCAGCGCTGGCCGGCCGCTCCGAAGCCCGAGCCGATCAGGCCGTTGACGGTCGGCTCAACCACCGCGTCGGGACAGATCACCATGTGGTTCTTGGCCCCGCCCAGCGCCTGGACCCTCTTGCCGGTCTGGGCGGCCCGCTCGTAGACGAGCTTGGCGACCGGAGCCGAGCCGACGAAGGAGATCGCGTCGATATCCGGGTGGTCGAGCATGCCCTCGACAACTTCACGGCTACCGTTGACCAGGTTGACAACTCCCTCGGGGAGATCGAGTTCGTCGATGATCCCGAAGACCGCCTGCTGGGTCATCGGGACCTGTTCGGAAGGCTTGAGCACGACCGTGTTGCCACATGCGATCGCGAAGGGAAGAAACCAGAAAGGCACCATTGCCGGGAAGTTGAAGGGGGCGATGATCCCGCAGACCCCTACCGGCTGACGGATCGTCTCGGCGTCAACGCCCCTGGCCACGTCTTCGAGGATCCGGCCCTGCATCGTCGTCGGGATTGCGGTGGCCGCCTCGACCATTTCGATCATCCGGCCCACCTCGGCGGTTGCGTCGGGAAGGGTCTTGCCCATCTCGGTCACCACCAGGCGAGCGATCTCGTCCTTGCGCGCCTCCAGCTTCTCGCGCAAGGTGAAGAGCTTGCGGGCCCGGACAATGGTGCTTACGCCACGCCATGCGGGAAGCGCCTCGCGGGCCGAGCGGACCGCCTCGTCGAGGTGGGCCGCCGTCGAAAATGGAACCCGCCCGATGACTTCACCACTGGCCGGGTTGACCACGTCGTGGAACTCCGCCCCTTCAGCTTCGACCCAGCTCCCGCCGACGTAGTTCTGCAATGTAGTTGTCGCGCTGTCGGTCGAAACGGTCATGGGGCCTCCTTGGAAATTTCCGGTCAGTTTCAGGCTAGCGAGCAAACAACCCGGCGAAAATGGACGTACCGTAAAATTTCCAAGTCAAATCTGACGCAACGTCACAATCTGGTGATAGGTCCGGTCGGGTCGCCGGCTCCGGGGAGAACCCTGTTCCCCGGCCGCGGGGGCGCCTCAGCCCCGGGTGTAAACCAGACTGTCGCCAGCCCGTTCCAGCACGAGGTTCCCGTCGCCGTTCAAGCTGTATTGAACCTCGCCCTTCAAGACCTTCGTAACCAGGAACTCAATCTGGTTGCGGACCCGCTCACAGGACATCTTGGTCATTCTCAGCGGGCCGAAAGTGAGCGTCTTCGGACCAACCTCGACCGGTCCGCCACCGCTGTTGCAACCGTAAAAGATCTCAGCCTGGCCGTTCTCGATACGCAAGGTCGGTGGCTTGACCCCGGCCGGCAGGCTGGTCGCCCAGCCCTGATCGGAACCGATGTTCATCAGCTCCCAGGTAATCCCTTCTATCCCGGGCGCGGGCGAGCCTGAGCCCGTGCCGTCCTCCGGTCCGGAATCCGAGCCGCAGGCAGCTACGCCGAAACCGGCGGCGGCCAGCAGCAGGACGACCAGGAGATTCCTGAACTTGAACATATGCGGCAGGTTAGGCGAAAACCCGGCCGGCAGGCAAGGCCAGACGCCTGCCGTCAGCGCCGGGGACTAGCGTGCGAGAGATGCCGGAGGAATCTGCCAGAGTCCAGCGCGTCTACCTGACCCTGATGCTGGGCAACACCCTGGCCGCCTCCTTCATCTGGGGAATCAACACGATTTTCCTGCTCGACGCGGGCCTCAGCAACTTCCAGGCTTTTGCCGCCAACGCCTTCTTCACGGCGGGCATGGTGATCTTCGAGATCCCGACCGGCGTGGTGGCCGACACCATCGGCCGCCGGGTCTCCTATCTGGCCGGAACCCTGACCCTGATGATCACCACCCTGCTCTACGTGATGCTCTGGCAGGTCAGCGGCCCGTTCTGGGCCTGGGCGGCGGTTTCCCTGCTGCTCGGCCTCGGTTTCACGTTCTTTTCCGGCGCCGTTGAAGCCTGGCTGGTCGATGCTCTCGCCACGACCGGATTCACCGGCGACCTCGAACACATTTTCGGCAAGGGCCAGGTCGTGACCGGCATCGGGATGCTGACCGGTTCCGTGGCCGGCGGGTACATCGCCCAGGTGACCAGCCTCGGGGTCCCCTTCCTGCTGAGGGCAGCCGTGCTCCTGCTGATGTTCTTCTTTGCCGCCCGGGCGATGCGCGACATCGGCTTCGACCCCCGCCGGGGCGAAGGGATTCCCGGCGAGATGAAGAGGATCACCGGCGATTCGATCCGCTACGGCTGGCGGGTTCCCCCGGTTAAATGGGTGATGCTCGCCGCTCCCTTCACCGCCGGAGTCAGCTTCTACGCCTTCTACGCGCTTCAGCCGTATCTGCTTGAACTGGCCGGTGACCCGCAGGCCTATGGAATCGCCGGAATCACGGCCGCCCTGGTCGCCGGCTCCCAGATCATCGGTGGCCTGCTCGCCCCGAGGGTACGACGACTCTTCCGGCTGCGAACGTCGGCGCTGATCCTCGCCACCGCGTCTGGTGCGGCCGCTCTCGCGCTGATTGGCACGATCGACCGCTTCTGGCCCGTAGTTGGACTGATCGCGGTCTGGGCAATGCTCTCCGCAGCGGCGCTGCCGATCAGGCAGTCCTACCTCAACGGCATGATTCCCTCCCGCCAGCGGGCAACCATCCTCTCTTTTGACTCGATGCTGGGCTCGACCGGTGGCGTGGTCATCCAGCCCGCCCTGGGCCGGGCCGCTGACCTTTCCGGCTACGCGACCTCCTACCTCCTCGGGGCGGCCGTGAGCGCCATGGCTGTGCCCTTCATCGTCCTGTCCCGCCGCTGCGGGCCCCCGGCCGATCGGTCGACCGGGAACGGGGACGCCGGGCTGGGCTCCGGACCGGCCGACGACCGTCAGGACCCGAGCGGTTCGACCGGGTCCCCGAGCCGTACCGGGCCCGGCTCGACGACCTCGCCGTAGACCCCGAACGGCAGGCGCTCGTGGGATTCCACCTCGGCCCGCGAGAACTCAAGAAAGTGGAGGGTCTTGAGGTCGGTCCTGCCGGACTCCGGGTCCCGGGTCGTCACCGCACAGCGGCCCGCATGGCCGTTCAGTTTCACCTTCACCGCCCCGATCCGGACCAGGCCCCCGACCCAGCCGTCCTCTGCGTAGGCGGTGGTCCCCTCGACTCCGAAAGTCATCCGGAACCGGCGGGCATCAATCGGTCCGGGGTCGGCGGCCCGCGAAGACCGGTCATCGTCGGCCTGACTGAACCGAAGCGCCGATTGCCGCAGCCGGTCAAGGGACGCGGCTCCGAGCAGGCTGACCGCGCCCCAGCGGCCGCGGTCAACCCCGCCGCGCGAAGGCGGAGTCGCCATCAGCCGCAGCCGATGGCCCACATGATCGGAGACCGCCGCCGAGAAGTCACCGGATACCGGCCTCGCGGTTTCCGGATTGCCGAAAAAGCTCACCGCCTCGGGGTCACCCAGACGTACCTCGTCTTCGATCCGGCTACCGTCGGGGAAGACGAGCCCAAGCCGGCGGGCCCGCAGGTCAAAGGTCGGGGTTATCTGCTGCAGGCTCCCGTGACGTTTGCCGTTCACCATGGCACCGTCGGGGCCGGCGAGGAAGAAACAACGGTCACCCGCGACCCCCTCCGGAGTCACATCAACCGCATCGACCTCGCTGATCCGCATCCCCTTGACCGGGGTGATCGAAATCCAGCTGACTCTTGCGGACATCGCTGAAACTCCCTTCGCCAGCCCTACTTGGCCGCCAGCCAGCTTTCGCCCTTTCCGGCATCAACTTCCAGCGGCGGATCGAGATCGAAGGCCCCGACCATCTCCCGGCGGGCCAGATCAATCACCGCATCCGACTCATCGGCCGGTCCTTCGAAGAGCAGCTCGTCGTGGATCTGCAACACGAGCCGGCTGGAGAGACCTTCGTCTAGCAAGGCGTCGTGGCAGCGGATCATCGCGATCTTGATTATGTCGGGCGCCGGCCCCAGCACCACCCAGTTCATCGCGCGGCGGACCCCCCCGGCCCCGGGCTGCGCCAGGCTGGTCCGCA